>CASGVX010000050.1 GCA_949346185.1 uncultured Lachnospiraceae bacterium | reverse complement strand
TATGGAAACCCTTACGCTCAAAGAGAAAAGTGCGCATCCCGCCGCCACAGGATACGACACAGGGTTCCTGCTCCGCCAGCACATCCAGCATCTCCGTCTCCACCTGCCTGAAATACGCCTCCCCGGACTGCTCAAATATCTCCGGGATGCTCCTGCCCTCCCGCTGCACGATCATGAAATCCGTATCCACATCCCGCACATGTAGTTTTTGACTCAATCGCCTAGAGGTGCTGGTCTTTCCCACCCCCATAAAGCCAATCATAAAAATATGCTTTTCTAATCTCATTCCTCATCTCCTCCATGAAGCACCTTTAAAATATATCGCAGCTGTTCCACGGGAATCTGTCCCGGCGCGCTGCTCTGCTCCATACATCCGAAACTCACCGACGAGCCAAAATTCTCCCCGGAAAGTCTGGTAACTTCCCCCAGCCTTCCCATTGCCATCGTAATGATGGGCTTCTCCACAATGAGACGATCTGCTAGGGATGTGGCCTCCATCAGGCAAATCACGTCCTCCCTCTCCTGAGGCATCACAGCCATCTTGGGAATATCTACCCCCATCCGATCCATGAAAAGCAGTCGCCGCAGGATTTCTTCTCTGGACGGCGTCCTCTCAAAATCATGATAGGAACCAATCACCGCCACCCGCTTTGAAAGGTATTCCACCAGATTCCTCACTTTCTCATTGCAGGCATCCGTCACCCGCCACTCTCTCTTGGAGGAAACCCGGGTATCATACCCCCGGAACGCCTCTACATCTACCAAATCCACGTATCCGCTATCCGCTACTGCCCGAAGCAGGCTACCATATTCGGAAAGGGAGATACTCTGCTTCCCCCCCTCCCGGTCAGTACGACAAGTAAAAAGCAGCGGAAGTTCTCCTAAAATGCACTGCAATAATCCGGCAGTCTCCACCACCTTGTCCCTGTCATCTCCCTGCTCGTAAAAATCGCTGCGCCACTCTGCCAAATCCACGTATTCCTTGGGAATATCCTGAGCCTGAGTCAAAATCTCATCCTGGCTGCTCCCGGTGATTGGCACGCATATCTTGGGCATGCCGCTTCCAATCTTTACTCCTTTTACCTGCACCATATCAAAACCTCATTTTCTAAACTTCTATACGTCTTCATCTCCCAGCGTGTTCTTCACCGCCGCCACGATGGCTGACGTAGCCGCCACCACCACTACAACTGCCACTACAACTACTGCGATAACTCCTGCAATCAATCCCATATCACTGCCTCCTATTTTCATGACCCGCCCAAAGGAAAGCGATTCTCCTCCAGCGGGGGTTCATTATTTCCTCCAAAACTCACATATTGCTATTTATTCTGCTCCTCCACCTCAATGGGGCGAATCCGCTTCGTGCGGATTTCCTCGCAAATTTCACTGATAAAGTCTGCCAGTTCCTTTTGCCCTTCATCCCCGGCAAAACGACTGCGAACAGAGACCTTCTTCTCCTCTTCCTCCTTGCCGCCCACTACCAACATATAGGGAACTTTGGCAATCCTCGCCTCCCTGATTTTGTACCCAATCTTCTCAGAGCGGTTATCAATCCCGGCATCAATGCCATTTCTCTTCAATTCATCCAGAACCTGCTTCCCATAGTCCGCATACTTTTCCGAAATAGGCAGCACCCGAACCTGTTCCGGGCATAGCCACGTGGGGAACTTTCCTGCGTATTTCTCAATCAGCCACGCCAGAGTACGCTCATAGCATCCCATAGACGTCCTGTGAATGATGCAAGGACGCTGCTTATCGCCATTCTGATCAATATAATACATATCGAACTGATCGGCCAGCAGGGCATCCCACTGTATGGTAATCATGGTGTCTTCCTTTCCATACACATTCTTCGCATTGATGTCAATCTTCGGACCGTAGAATGCCGCCTCTCCCACATCCTCCACATAGGGAATCTCCAACTCGTCCATGATTTCCCGCATGTGCTGCTGAGTCTCCTCCCAAACTTCCGGCTCGCCAATATATTTCTCCCGATTATCCGGATCCCATTTGGACAGATGGTATGTCACATCCTCCTCCACGCCCAGCGTCTGCAAGCAGTGCTTTGCCAGAGCCAGACAGCCTTTAAACTCTTCCACCATCTGGTCAGGGCGCACGATCAGATGCCCCTCGGAAATCGTAAACTGGCGCACTCTGGTAAGCCCATGCATCTCGCCGGAATCCTCATTGCGGAACAGCGTAGAAGTCTCGCCATAGCGAAGAGGCAGATCCCTGTAGGAATGCTGGGCAGCCTTATACACATAATACTGGAATGGGCAGGTCATAGGCCGGAGCGCCAGCACTTCCTTATCCTTCTTCTCATCTCCCAGCACAAACATGCCATCTGTATAATGATCCCAATGGCCTGACATTTTATACAAATCGCTCTTCGCCATCAGGGGTGTCTTGGTGCGCACATAGCCCCACTCATTATCCTCCAAATCCTCAATCCACCGCTGCATCTTCTGAATCATCTTGGCACCCTTGGGCATCAGCAGGGGCAGTCCCTGCCCAATCACATCCACCGTGGTAAACAGCTCCATCTCCCGCCCCAGCTTATTGTGATCCCGCTTCTTAATCTCCTCCAAATAATTCAGATACTCTTCCAAATCCGCCTTTTTATTGAAAGCCGTCCCATAGATGCGGGTAAGCATCTTATTCTTTTCATCTCCCCGCCAGTAAGCGCCCGAGGAGGAAGTCAGCTTAAACGCCTTAATCGGCTTCGTGGACATCAGATGAGGTCCGGCACAAAATTCAATAAAATCCCCCTGCTGGTAAAAGGTGAAGGTGTCTGTCTCCGGATGCTCCTGAATCATCTCCACCTTATAGGGTTCCTGCCTCTCCGTCATCAGGTTAATGGCCTCCTCCTTGGACAGCGTAAATCGCTCCAAGGAGTCCCCCTTCTTGATAATGGCCTTCATCTCCTTCTCAATAGCGTCCAAAGCCTCCCGATCCAAACTCTCCATATCAAAATCATAATAGTAGCCATTGTCAATGGCTGGCCCGATAGTGAGTTTGGCCTCTGGATAAAGATTTTGCACTGCCTGAGCCAATACATGGGCGCAAGTATGCCGGTATGCTTTCTTTCCTGCCTCGGAATCAAAGGTCAAAATATTCAAACTGCAATCCTTCTCAACCAAGGTACGAAGGTCAACAACCTCCCCATCCACTTCCGCTACGCAGGCAACTCTGGCAAGCCCCTCGCTGATATCCCTTGCAATGTCAATCACTGCCATTGGCTCGCCATACTCCTTCCAAGAGCCATCCTTCAATGTCACTTTCATGTCTATTTCCTCCATTCTAAATTTACAGCATCTTATAATAGCATGACGCTTTAAAGCAAAAAAGTCCCCTCTGGTATCCAGTAGTTACCAGAAGGGACGAATTACATTCGCGGTTCCACCCTTTTTCAAGAATTATTGACACTATCCACACAATTTGCCAAAACAGCGCCAAGTAATCACTTGCTCTCCATATGACGATAACGGCGTCTGCCGGGCTGTGTTAAAGCCACTCCGAGGTGGTCTTCCACGATAGGCAGCAGGATGCTTCCAGCCCCCTCCCAATGCCTGAGGCGCCGGGAAAGGCATCCTTCTCTGGATTATGCTGTTATTATCGCGTACTCTTCTCATCAACGTATTGACAATATCTTACTATGAACACCTTCCATTGTCAAGGCATTAACGCCTCTAATATTTGGCTCCATTGCTCTCCAGCATGGCAGGTTCCTCATATCCCAGCGTATGGGAGGGCATATTTCCCACCACGTCCTGCAGTTGGAATTTAGACAATTCATCATTCAGCCCGGCAGCCTGACCCGACAGCTCCTCGCTGGCCGATGCACACTGCTGGCTGGTAGCGGAATTAGTCTGTACCACCTGTGATACCTGCGCCAATGCCTGGTCAATCTGCTCCGTAGCCGATGCCTGATCATTTGATGCCTGGGCAATCTCTTGGCTGAGCCCCGTAATCTGCTCAATCATTTTAGAAATCAACTCCAAGGCATCCGCTGTCTGCTTCGCCAGCTGGCCACCCCGTTTTACCTTCTCAATAGAGTCTTCTATCATATGCGCCGTCTGGCTGGAAGCCTCCGCAGAACGCCCTGCCAGGTTTCTCACTTCCTCTGCCACCACAGCAAATCCTTTTCCCTGTTCCCCGGCTCTTGCCGCCTCCACGGAAGCATTCAGCGCCAAGATATTGGTGTTAAATGCAATGTCGTCAATCACATGAATGATCTTCTGGATATTTTCAGAGGCCTCGTTTATCTCATTCATGGCAGCCATCATCTCTTCCATTCGAACATTCCCCGCATCCACATCATCCTTTGCCTCCAGCACGATGCGGTTGACTTCGTCTGCCTGCTCTGCATTGCCCTTTGTCATACCTGCAATATCCTTGACAGATGCGGCAATCTGCTGAATTGCGCTGGCCTGCTCCGTAGATCCCTGAGCCAAGGTCTGGCTGGCAGCAGCAATCTGGCTGGAACCCATGCTAATCTGGTTTGTAGCATTTCGGATGCTGGCAAATACGTTATTGTCATCCTTAATCAGCTTCTCCAGGGCAATTCCCACCATGTCAGCATTGGAAGACGACTGGAAATCCACCCGCAAGTCTCCGTCAGCTATCTTCTGCAATGCCTCTGCCTGTCTCTTGAGATTATTGATCAGTGCATGATACGCCTCGATCAGATTGCTAATTTCCCGCAATCCGCTGTCCTCCGGCAGATTCACATCCACATCTCCCTCGCTCAACTTAACAGATGCCTTTTCAAGGTCAACAATTACTCGTTTCACCTTTTTATTCATATAATTAATCGCATACGCCGCATCACAAAGTCCCAGCAAGAACAAAATCAAAACCAGCAGGTGGCTGTACTGCGCCTGTTTTTCCACCTCTGCCTGCTGAGATTCCGCTTTCTCATCCAGCGTGTCTATCAGAGAATTTATGTATTCCGCCGCCTTATTGGCAGACGCCACGCCATTGTTCAGCAAGTGTTCCCTCGCCTGATCTATATCTCCCTCATTCACAAAAGAAATGCAGATATCCAAATCTGCCAGATAATCATCTGTATATTTCCTCACATCCTCCAAAATCTCTTTGCAATTCCGATCCTCAAAAGCCTTGTCTGCCTCATCAAAATTGTCATTCATATTGTCCCTAGATACCTGAATTGCATCTATGGATGATGCCCGTTTCTTCTCATTATCTGCATACAGATACAATGTATTGCGCAGATTACACTTTACCTCTTGGAAATAGGCAAATCCCATGCCCACATTTCCCTCAGCCTTGCCGTATGCGTGATAGAGCGTATTCCCCGATTCCACCGTGCTGGTAGTAATCAAGTACGCCGCCACCGCAATTATAATCATCGGCAACACTAACAACAGAATCATAAAATTAACCGCCACTCCAAATGATGTTTTCTTTTTCATAAATAACCTCCTCGCATGTCTCTCCTTCATCTTTTAAAGCGTTTATGATATAAAAATCCGATATTCCCATATTAACACAATTTCGTGCAGAATACATGGTCATATCGGAAAAAAAATAAAATTACTATAAAATATATTACTATTCGCTGCAATTTCTAAAATAGCAGCATAAGTCATCGAGCATACCAGTGACAGAAATCCTTCAGCATTTTCACATGCTTTTCCGTAAATTGACATGGAAGCATCCTCCACCGCCAGTTCGTTCCCACCGAAGACGGCAGATTCATCCTGGCAGAATTATCCAATTCCAAGATATCCTGCATCTGGAAAATGGCGGTATCTGCAATGCTGGCGTACCCGGCACGAATCATAGCTTTGGGAATATCCTCCCTGCCTTCCACATTCAGATACTTCCGCAGGAAGCGAGTCTCCTTCTTGGCCTTATCCTTGTAGCAGCCCGCAATCGTCTCATTGTCGTGGGTTCCACCGTAGACAATGCAATTGGCATCCTTGTAATTGTGGGGCAGATATTCATTGGATGCATCCCCGTCAAAAGCAAAGAGAAGAATTTTCATCCCCGGCCATCCAGTCTTCTTAATCAGAGCGCGCACATTATCTCCCACCACGCCCAAATCCTCTGCGATAATGCCGGAGCCCTTGGTAGCTTTCTTGATGACCTTGGTCAACTTCTGTCCCGGCCCCTTCTTCCACTTGCCATGGATGGCAGTGTCATCTCCCGCCGGAATGGACCAGTAGTTGACAATCCCAATAAAATGATCAATACGAATCACGTCATACAGCCTGGCATTGGATTCCATCCTCTTTTCCCACCACTGGAATTTCTTCTTCTCCATGCGTTTCCAGTGATACAGCGGATTGCCCCACAGCTGCCCGTCCTCGCTGAAACAATCCGGCGGCACTCCCGCCACGTGAATGGGCCTCCTCCTCTCATCCAATTCAAACAAATCTGCATGCACCCATACATCAGCACTGTCCAGCGCCATATATAGCGGAATATCTCCAATAATTTTCACGCCGTGCTTGTTGGCATATTTTTTTAATCTGGTCCACTGCTGGAAAAACTGGAACTGGCAAAATTTCCAGAAATCTATTTCCTTTTTTAGGAGTTTGCGATAATGCTTCACCGCTTCCTTTGAGTGCATGCGAATATCTTCCTCCCAGGCGGACCATTCCTTGCCTCCGAAGTAAAATTTCAGCGCCATGTATAATGCATAATCTTCCAGCCAATATTCAGACTGCTTTAAAAACTTATGATATTTCTTGTCCTTTTTATGGCCGCTATTTCGAAATGCCTTGCGAAGTATTTGGAAACGGTTCTGGTAAATCTTCTCATAGTCAATGTCCCAAGGCTTGTCCCCCCAGTCGCAAGATGCCACTTCCTCCTCCTCCAGCAGCCCCTGGTCAATTAGAAAATCCAAATCAATGAAATACGGATTCCCCGCAAATGCAGAAAAGGACTGGTATGGGCTGTCTCCAAAACTTGTAGGCCCAACCGGCAGTACCTGCCAGTACTTTTGCCCCGCCTGCACTAACTGATCCACAAAGCGGTATGCTTCCCGGCCCAATGTGCCGATTCCATACTTGGATGGCAGACTGCTGATTGGCAATAAAATTCCCGCTGCTCTTCCTTTCATATGCCACCTCCCATTTTTCTATAGACTGATGCCATCACAGCCATTTCTAGAAGTCACAAAATCGCTGTGCCTGCACATAACATTCTTATGCTTTTCGTTTATTTATGCCCGGAACCCCCGATTTGATTCATTTCCAGTTAGGAGCACCTCGTTCAGGGAACTTCTTCCATACGTAAGTCCCGCATAGATCTGTTGGGAATTTTCCATGACGGAGGATGATTTGTCCTCCTTGGCAACCTGCTCGAAAGCCTCCTTCAATTTGGTCATCACTTCCACCACAGTGTCCCCATTTACCAGCTTTCTCCGTATATTGGAAAAAATCAACTGTTCATAGACATAGCGGTACAGCCGCATCAATTCCTCTGCAATCTCATATCTCTTGTCCAGACTTCCCATCAATTCTTGCAGAAATCCCTGAGCTCGCTTGATGCAACGGCACCCTTCCTCCAGCTTGCCTTCCTTAAACATCGCTTTTGCCTCCTCTATGGCCAGCAAAAACAATTCATAGATAATCACCACCAGCTCGCTACAGTTCGCCTGTGCCACCCTGGCAGTATATTGTCTTCTCTGATCCTGATCCATCCTACGCCTCCATTCGTCATGATACAATCTTCCCATGTGCCGTCCAAAGCCATTCGTCCACTCATGCTCTGCATCATCTCAAACGCTTCAAATAAAGGTTGCTACCCGCATTACGCTTTTCATAATAAAGTTTCAAAAAGGGCAAAACATCCGTTTCGCCCTTTTATTCTAACACATGATTAGATTTTTTTCCATCATTTATCAAATTAACCCTGCAGCAAAGACATCACCTGCTGCGGCCTGTTATTTGCCTGTGCCAGCATTGCAGTGGCAGCCTGGGAGAGCACGCTCTCCTGAGTATAGTTGGTCATAGCTTCCGCCATATCCGTATCCATGATTCTCGACATAGAATCAGTCACATTCTCCACCGTGACTTCCAAACTGGACATCGTGCTCTGGAGACGATTCTCCATAGCACCCAGATTCGAGCGGTAATTAGAAATCTCCTGAATAGCATTGTCAAAGGCTGCAATGGCTCTGGATGCCCCATCTTGGGAGCAGACATTCACCATATTGTCCCCATCTTCTTCCCGGAGCATCAATGCGCGGCAAGACACCTCCCCAAAGTCAATGGCAAGATTCTGATCCTCATCAGCGCCAACCTGCAGCAACATGGAGCCTGTGTCATACACCGTAATGCTTCTGGTATCTCCCGCCTGAATCCCCTCCTCCAAGGTGAGTTTCATCTCAAATCCCGAATTGTCGGAAATCGTGATATTGTTTCCATTATAGCGCACAGATTCCTTTCCCGTAAACAGACTCTCCCCGCCAGCCCCCGTGGCGGTAGCAGAATCAATCAGCGTAACCTCCGCATCCTCCCCCCGGACAACGGTGTCGGTGGTAGCGCCCACGCTGCGCAATATAATATTCTGGTCTCCCCCCACTGCCTTGGTAGTCAAAGTGACGTTGCCCGGCCCGCCGGTCACGTCAATCTCCATCATATTGCACACGCCCAGAATCTTATCATAGACAGTATCCAATGTATCGCTGGGCGTGATGGAAATGCTGGTATCATTAATCTTAATGCTGGAAGTGCCCGTTGCCGGAATGGAATATGTGAGATTTCCCTGTGCCGCCGTGGGCAGGGCATCCACCGTGAACTGGTACGTGCCAGCCAGCACTCCGGAAGAAACCCCTAGGGAATCTATGCCAGCCTCATCGAATGTCACCACCCGGCTGCTGGAACCATCTAGCAGCTTGGTGCCATTGAAATCCGTGGTGCTGGCAATTCGATCCACCTCGTCCAGCAGTTCGTTAATTTCCTTCTGTATCGCATAGCGGTCATCTACCGTGTTGGTGTCATTCGCCGCCTGCACGCTCAGCTCTCTGGTGCGCTGCAGCAGGGACTCAATCTCAGACAAAGCCCCCTCCGCCGTCTGGATAATGGAAGAACCATCATCCGCATTCCTGTTCGCCTGCTCCAGAGCCTGAATCTGCATGCGCATCTTGTTGGAAACCGCCAGCCCTGCGGCGTCATCCGCCGCCTTATTGATTTTATACCCGGAACTCAGACGCTCCAGAGATGTAGTCATCCTCTTGTCTGCCCTTTTCAGGCTTAAGTTTGCCAGCTGGGCTGAATAGTTGTTATTGATTTTCATGAAATTCCTCCATTCTCAATCGCCGACCTCACATAGCGCACCAGCATTTTAGATATCTGGTACAGATGTGCCGTGTCTGCCTCCTGTGTCTCTATCTGACTGTTCAGCAACTCATTTCTCGACTTGAAATCCATTCCAAAAGAAATGTTCCTGACCTGAAATCCGGCATTTTCTATGTTTTCCTTCAGGACGCCTTCCCCATCTTTTAGCGCCTCGAAGCCACTGCGATCATCACAGAGCACAAAGCCCTTCACTGTGCCGCCAGACAGTTTGAAGTCCAGAGAGATATTGCCGCATCCCTCGTCTTCCATAGAAACCTGAATCCTCCCTGACTCATCTGCCCCATGGATAATCGTAAGATTCAATGAAGTGATGGTATCCCCCGTACGGATGGGAATATCATAACTGCGGGACTGCCTCATCGCCCCCTGCAAGCGGATTCCCCGCCCCAGCTGGCGCAATGTCTGCAAATCCTCAAAAGATATATCGGCTTGTTCATAGGATTTCGTGAGAATGTCCTGCATAATTTTTTCTGACCGCTCACACTTCTCCCGCAAGACAGCCTCCTCGCCCAGAGCATCTTCCATGGAATCCACCACTTCTTCCAATTCCTGCCGCTCCTCCCGGGAAAGTACGTCTCTCCTCTTAAACGCCTCCCCATAGACGCTCTGCTGTCCTTCCAATACAGTCTGCATCGCCATGATATTTCCCACGGTGTCCGGTATCCCCAATTTGCCAAGATACTCCTGCGCCTCCACGGAGGATTGCATCTGCTCCCTCACCTCCGATGCCAGCATCTCATAGTATTCCCTCTTCACTTGCTGGTTGCCCGGCGCATTCTTCAACTGCTCAAAAAACTTCTCCACGGACACGTCCAAGAGTTTTTCCATATCCCCATCGGTGATGCCGCTTAATTTCTCCGGGGTGAGTTCTTGCAAACTCTCCTCCACCAGATTCTGGTAATACTGAGCCTGACTGATCTGGCCCTGAATCTCTTGGCTATCCCTCTGACCCTGCCCTGAAAATCCTCTCTCAATCTGCTCCGTGATGGTTTCCTTCGTCCTAGCAATCTCCCGAACGCCGGCACTGTCATCCACGATGGAATCAATGCCATTCCCCTTGCGGGTTCTGGCCTGAGTCAGCAAATTCCCCAGCGTCAGTTCCTGCTTCGCCCCCATCAGGGCGCCGATTACTGCCCCATCAGACTGCTCGATCTGATGCAGGAGACGGTACACGCCAATATATCCCGCCCTCTCGTCCTCCGTAATCTGATTGGACTTCTCCAACTGCCACAGGTACCGGCTATACTTTTCCTGATCGTCTATGCCCTTCT
>CASGVX010000049.1 GCA_949346185.1 uncultured Lachnospiraceae bacterium | reverse complement strand
TGGTGAATGACCAGAAGGATAAGGTGATGGGAAATGTGAATACGCTGAGCGAGCTTGCTACGGATAATGCGGCATCTACCCAAGAGACTTCCAGTATGGCGACGGAGCTGGAGGATACCGTGGGAGGCTCAAAGGCTATTGTGGAGAATCTGACCGCAGACGTGAAGGTGTTAATGGATATGCTGGGTCAGTTCCGCTTTTGATTATTGAATAGTGATATTTGGTTTCCGAAGTAATATAATCATCCAGAAAAGAAAGTCTTGCTGCTTGCAGCGAGGCTTTCTTTTCTGGATGATTATCGCTGTCTTTCATGAATAGCAATTATCAGTTTGGTGAAAATTGGTTCGCCATGGAGAATATAATTGTCAAAAAATGACTATTGACAAATACGGCAAATTGTATTATTGTATTACTAGCATAATACAATAATACGGAAGGAAATATATTAGAGCGTTGCAATACATTGGAAGGAAGGGGGAAAGATATGGGATGGAAGTTTAGTGATGATGTGCCGCTCTACCAGCAGATTATGGATGGCATTAAGCAGCGGATTGCCACAGGGGATTGGGTGCCGGGGCAGAAACTGCCATCTGTGCGGGAATTGGCGGTGGATGCCGGCGTCAATCCCAATACGATGCAGAAGGCGTTGGCAGAACTGGAGAGGGAGGGGCTTTTGTATGCCAAGAGGACGGCTGGCAGGTTTGTGGCAGAGAGGGAGGAGATAAAGGGGAGGCTGCAGGAGGAGATGATGCAGAGTTACGTGAAGGAGTTTTTAGGCAATATGGAGAGTCTGGGCTATTCTTTAGAGGATACGGTGGCATTGCTCCAGAAAATATCTGACCAGGAGGAGAGGAAAGGAGAGTAGGAAGATGGAAGAATTGATTCGTTGCAAAGGGGTATCAAAAAAATATGGAAGGACATTGGGCCTTGAGGATTTGTCCCTATCTATTGCGTCAGGAAAGATTGTGGGGATTCTGGGGCCTAACGGTAGCGGCAAGACAACTTTTATCAAGGTGCTCAGCGGGCTTCTGATGCCGGAGGCGGGTGAGGTGCTGATAGATGGAAAGCCGATAGGCACGGAGAGCAAGGCGTTGGTGTCTTATCTTCCTGAAAGGCCGTATTTTTCAGATGCCATGCGCATTTCGGAGGTCATAGATTTTTTTGAAGAATTTTATCGTGATTTTCAGCGAGAGGCGGCGGAGCGGATGCTTCAGACCCTTGGCCTCGATCCCGAGAGAAAAATCAGCGCCCTCTCTAAGGGCAATAGAGAGAAGGTGCAGCTGATTCTGGTGATGAGCCGGAAGGCAAAAGTGTATCTTCTGGATGAGCCTATGGGAGGCGTTGACCCTGCTGCCAGGGATTTCATATTGAAGACGATACTCACCAATTACAATGAGGATGCCAGCGTGCTTATCTCCACCCATCTGATCTCAGATGTGGAGAACGTGCTGGATGACGTGATATTTATCAAGCAGGGACGGCTTGCCCTATACAAGTCGGTGGATGAAATCAGAATGGAAGAGAACAAGTCGGTGGATGCGCTGTTTCGGGAGGTGTTTGCATGTTAGGAAAGTTATTGAAGTATGATATGAAAAGGCAGATGAAGTTATTATTCGCAGCGTACTTGGTAGTGGGGCTGGTGGCAGGCTTTTCTGCCATATTCAGGCTGGTATTCAGGAACTTTGAAGATACCACGGGTGTGGTGGGAATTGTACGTACATTGGTCACTGGTCTGGCGATTGTGGCAGTTGCAGTGATGGTTGTAGGAACGTTTATCTATGCTGTGCTTTATTTTCGCAAGAATTTATTCAAAGATGAGGGATATCTGATGCATACCCTTCCGGTAAAGTCCTGGCAACTTTATATGAGCAAAGTGATTTCGTCAACCCTGTGCAGTTTTCTCTCCATATTGGTGGCAGTGGCGGCAATATGTCTGGCATTTCTGCATATTCCCGATGTGGCTGACATTATGTCGGGAGCCATGGCTGTCGGCATACCGAAATGGTTTTTTATCGTGACGATTATTGTGTTTTGTATCGCTATTCCGGCAAATCTGGTGCAGTTTTATGTCTCGCTGGTCTTTGGCTATACCATTCAGACCAATACCAAGACTCCCGTAAATAGGGATTTGATGTCGGTGATATCCTACATTGTCATTTATATGGTGCAGCAGGTGGCGATGATTGGGGTGATGCTAGTCTGGGTGGCAATGAATATTGGAAAGATAACGGATTCCAAACTGATGAATGCTGCCATGGCGGGTACGCAGGCACCCGAAGAACTGCTTCAGATGATGTGGGGACTATATGCCATCTCCATTGTCCTGATGGTGCTGCTATCGGTGGTGCTGTCGGTACTGTCTGTCTTGCGGATGGAGAAACGCTTGAACCTATCTTGATGTTTTCTTGAAAAAAAGTTATACTGTGTCTGGTAGTTGCTATTGGCAGTGATTGCATGGAGGGATGGATTGCTGTGAAAAGCAGCCTCTGACGGGCACGGAAGTGATTCCGGGGGAAATGTTTTGCTCGTCTGGCACGGTATTTGACTTTCTGGAGAGAAAAGAGGAATCAAGATGATACAGGACATTTTTCCTAAGAAATTTGACAATCAGTATAGGAATGGGAAACCTATTGATCATAGCAGAATATTTGTGTTTCGGGAGAGGCAGATTTTGATCCGGCAGGATGCTGGGCAGAATCTGTCTTTGCCCTGTTTTGGGGAATTTAGGAAACGGATGGATCGTGAAGAATGGCAATCGGAGATGCAGTATTATTTTTCCATGGATGGCATGGGTTATTTTGCATATCAGGGAGATGTGGAACCTTTTGGAGAGTATGAATATGCGCCGGTGCGCTCCTTTCGCCAGATGGTCAGCAAGGAGGTGTGCTTTGCGATTATGACTGCCTGGCATCTGCATCGGTGGTACCTAGCCAGCCGTTACTGCGGCATGTGCGGGGAAAAGACGGTACATGATGCCAGAGAGCGGATGATGCGGTGCCCGGCCTGCGGCAATGTGATTTATCCGGGGATTGCCCCGGCAGTGATTGTGGCAGTGACGGATGGGAATCGGATTCTGATGTCAAAATATGCAGATCGGGAATATAAGAAATACGCCCTGCTGGCTGGCTTTACGGAGATTGGAGAGACGGCGGAGGAGACCGTGCGGCGGGAAGTGATGGAGGAAGTGGGACTGCGGGTGAAAAATATTCGCTATTACAAGAGCCAGCCTTGGGGCATCGATGGGAATCTGCTCTTGGGGTTTTTCTGTGAGCTGGAAGGGTGCGATGAGATACATAGGGATGAGGGGGAACTGGCGGAGGCGGGGTGGTTTGACCGGGACGGGATGCCGGCTCACGATGACGGAATCAGCCTGACCAGAGAGATGATGGGAGTATTTGAGCGGGGAGAGGAAAAGCACATATTTTAAGGTGGTGTCAGTTTAGGAAGCGAGGAGAACCATGGTCAAAGTATTTCTGGTGGAAGACGAGATGCTAATCCGGGAAGGGATTAAGAATAGTATTCAGTGGGAGAAAGAGGGATATGAGTTTGTGGGAGAGGCTAGTGATGGAGAATTGGCTCTGCCCATGGTATTGAAGGAGAAGCCGGACATTCTGATCACGGATATCAGGATGCCTTTCATGACGGGTTTGGAACTGAGCAGGTTGGTAAAGCAGGAACTGCCGGGCATAAAGATATTGATTATCAGCGGTTATGACGATTTTGAATATGCGAAGGAGGCAATCGGGGTCGGGGTGACGGAATATCTGCTCAAGCCCATTTCCTCTGCAAAACTTCTGGAGACATTGCAGTCTGTCTCAGAAGAGATTTTCCGAGAGAGGAAAGAGAGGGATTTGCGGGATATATATCAGCAGGAGATGCAGGAGAATACAGAAATAAAAAAGATGAAATTGTTCTCCAAACTGCTATCTGGAGATTTCTCTCTGGCGAAGGTCTTAGAGGAAGGGAAAGAGTTTGGCATGAACCTTAGTGCCCAGATGTATCAGTTGATTCTGTTCAAAGTGCGGGCTCTGAAGCAGGGAAAAGAGAAGGAATCGGGAAAAGTGTATGCCGCAGTGGAGGATATGGTGCGGACTCATGCCTGGGTGTACAGTTTTCAGCGGAGTGTGGACGGATGGGCGTTTCTGATTACCGCAGACGAGGAAGAGGAACTGTGGCAAAGGGAAAAGGTGTTTTTAAAAGATCTGGAACGACTGGTGAGGGGATGCCGGGATATTGAATATTTTGGCGGGATAGGTAAGCCGGTGTGCCGGCTGAGAGAGTTGACCGCTTCCTTTCGGGAAGCAGACAAGGCTTTTGCCAGTCGGTTTACTAGGGAGATGAATCAGATTGTGTCAGGGGAGAATCTTCAGGATATGCGGGACAACGAGGCATTTGGCGTGGGGAGTTTTGGAGAGTTGGAGCAGACCCATCAGGTGGTGGAAAAGTTTCTGAACAATGGCGTGAAAGAGGAGGTGGGCAGCTTTGTGGATGCCTGCCTGGGGGAAATTCCGGAAGATCACTTCAGGTCTCTGATGATGCGCCAATATGTGATGATGAATATCTATGTCACGGTAATGTCTTTCTGTGAAAAGATTACCACGGATGCGGGAAAGGTGCTGGAGGAAGAGGTGCTGCAGAAGCGGGGAGAGGAACTGAAGAAGGCGGTGAGCGACACCAATTCCGTGGAAGATATCAGGGAGTACGTGGTACATCTGGTGGAGCAGGCCATTGAGGTGAGGAACGCTGCCAGCGGAAAGCGGTATTCCGATATCATTCAGATGGCAAGGGAGCAGATCCAGGCTACCTATATGGAGGAGGAAATCTCCTTGAATTCCATCGCTACCTGGGTGGGGATGAGTCCTAGCTATTTTAGTTCCATCTTCAGCAAGGAGATGGGGAAGACTTTTGTGGAATACCTGACGGAGATACGGATTGAGAAAGCGAAGGAACTGCTGGTATGCACGTCTATGAAGACCTCTGAGATCGGATATGAGGTGGGGTACAAGGACCCGCATTATTTCAGCTATATCTTTAAGAAAGTTCAGGGGTGCTCGCCCAAGGATTATCGGGCAGAGAGAAAGGGGAGGATGTGATGAAGTGGTATCGGAGTGCCTCGAAATGGTATCAGAATGCCTCCATGAATAAGAAATTGGGACATATCGTGGTGGTTGCCATTCTGCCCATGGTACTGATGCTGCTGTACCTTTTGTGGGCGCTGTCCAATGCTACTAATGCCTACACGGACATTAACAGGAATGTGGCTTATGCCAACCAGTATGTCCGGGACTTCAAGGAGAGGATAGATTATACGGTATATCTGGCGATTATTAAAAATAAGCGCTTCGATCAGATGAATCTGGGCGAAGTTACGGTCAATGGCATTGTAACCGTCAATCCTTACCGCTACATCAAAGAATTTGAAAATGCCTGCGTAGAACTCTCTGCCAGCGCCACGGTGGAGAATAATGAAGGGCAGCTGGTCCGTCTGAAAAACAGTCTTGTGTCACTGAATGCCTGCATTCGGGATATTGAGAAGAATATCATTGCTGGAGGAAACTATGATAAGAATATGAAGATTCTCAGGAATGATGTGTATACCCTCACAAATATCATTCAGGAGGGGATACAGGAATATATATACGTGGAGACTACGAATTTTGTCAATGTCAAGGCGGATTTGGATCGTCAGAATGAGCGATTGGTGGGCATCTCCATGATTGCCATGGTGGCGGTGCTGATTCTGTCCGGAATCATGGCTTTCCGGGCGGCGAGGAGCGTTTCGGTGCCCATCAGGAAACTGTGCCAGATGACCAGCAAGGTGGCGGAGGGTGACTTTACCGTGCAGGGTGAGGTGGAATCTAGGGATGAGATATCGGTGCTGACGAGGAACTTTAACAATATGACCATGGAGATTGGTCTTTTGGTGGAGGACATTAAGAAAAATCAGGAGAATCTCCGCATGATAGAGGTGAGGCTCCTGCAGGCGCAAATCAACCCTCATTTCCTATATAATACGCTGGATACCATCGTTTGGCTTGCTGAGGCAGGAAAGAAGGAGGAGGTGGTGTCCATGGTGACCTATCTGTCGGATTTTTTCCGCACCACCTTGAGTGGCGGCAGGGATATCATTACAGTAGCGGATGATAAGAGGCACATAGAAAGCTACCTCAAAATCCAGAAATTCCGCTATCAGGATGTGATGGATTATGAGATTCATATTCAGGAGGAAATACTGGGAATCCGGGTTCCGAAACTGATGCTCCAGCCCTTGGTAGAGAATGCCTTGGGCCATGGGATTAGAAATAAGCGGGGGAAGGGAAAGATTGAAATTATTGGGAAGAGAGCGGGAGAGGATATTTTATTTCGCGTGATAGATGATGGGAAGGGGATGAGCAGGGAGGAACTTTTCCGGCTTCGTCAGTCTATTAAGAATAATAAGAATACTGCCTCGGAGAATGGGGGATTTGGCATTGCCAATGTGAACCAGCGCATCCGAAACTATTATGGGGAGGGGTATGGAGTGACCTTTGAGAGTGTGCTGGGAGAGGGGACGGAGGCTACCGTGCGGATTCCGGCAAGGAGTCAGGACAGCGAGTAGTTACAAGTGAATGTTGTGCTGTTTGCTGTTCTTTGCTAAAAATTTCCAACTTTTTTCGTAAATTATCATAAACTTTATACAATTTTCGTAAAAAAAACAAACAAATTAAAATAATATTCTGTTTCTAATTTTGTGAAAATTGCGTATGATATAAATGTGTTCAGGGAAAAGCATTCCTGAAACATAAATGAAATATGTGCCTAATGAAATTATGAAAAGGAGGAGAGAGAATTATGAGAAAAAAGATTTTGGCAACAGCGCTTTCGCTGACGATGGCGGCAACCCTTCTGGTTGGCTGCGGCGGAGGAGGACAGGACGCAAGTTCTGACAAATCCTCAGACAAGGGAGGCGGCGACAAGAAAGAGATTGTCGTAGGATTTTCCCAGGTGGGTGCAGAGTCTGACTGGAGAACTGCAAACTCTGAGTCCATGAAGTCTACATTCAGCAAGGAGAACGGATATGAGTTAATCTTCGATGATGCGCAGCAGAAGCAGGAGAATCAGATTACGGCAATCCGTAACTTCATCCAGCAGGAAGTTGATTACATCATACTTGCTCCCGTTACAGAGACAGGTTGGGACACTGTGCTGAAAGAGGCAAAGGATGCAGACATTCCGGTAATTATCGTTGACCGTATGGTGGAGGTGTCTGACGACAGCCTCTACACTGCATGGGTAGGCTCTAACTTCAAACTGGAAGGCCAGAAGGCATGCGAGTGGCTGAAGGCTTATGCTGAGGCAAAGGGCATCAAGGAAATCAATATCGTTGATATTCAGGGAACCATCGGCGCATCTGCACAGATTGGACGTACGGAAGCTCTGAATGATGCTGTGAAGGCAAATGGCTGGAACTTAGTCGCTCAGCAGACTGGCGAGTTCACTCAGGCAAAAGGCCAGGAGGTTATGGAGTCCATCCTGAAGAAGGGTGATGACATCAACGTGGTATACTGCGAGAATGATAACGAGGCATTCGGCGCTATTGATGCAATCAAGGCTGCCGGCAAGAAAGTCGGTCCGGATGGAGATATCTTGGTAATGTCCTTCGATACGGTAAAAGACGGTATCACAAAGACGATGGAAGGCGAGATTATCTGCAACACGGAGTGTAACCCGCTGCACGGATCTCGCGTAGAGGAGATTATCAAGAAGCTTGAGGATGGCGGAACACCTGACAAGCAGGCATATGTGGAAGAAGGCATCTATGCACACAGTGATGATGTGGCAAAGGTTACGATTGACGGAACTGACTATGAAGTTACCAAGGTTACGCAGGAAGTCATTGACAAGCGTGCTTACTAGAATCTTTAGGGGCGCAATACCAAAGTAGAATAAGAGCCCGGGGCGTGGTAGAAGATGGAGGCAGAAAGCCTGATGCTGCCACGCCCTTTCTATGCTTAAAATGAGGAAGATGAAGGCCTGTGGCTTGGGCCTGCTTGACATTTTCCGTATGAGTTTATTTGTGTTTGTACTTGCGCTGCAGCACAAACATTACATAAAGTTACTATTCAAATATAAAGACTATTTTATAATGGGCAGGATTTCTGTGCTCGAATATATGGTTGCGGCATTTACGGAAATCAACTGTGAATAGTGACAGATAATAGAAAATGGCAGCGCAGAAATGAGGGAAATTATGGAAAATAATGTTGTGTTGAGCATGAAGGACATTTCCAAAATATTTCCGGGCGTCAAAGCATTGCAGCATGTGGATTTCAAATTGAGAAAAGGTGAGATTCATGCCCTGATGGGGGAGAATGGTGCGGGGAAATCCACATTGATCAAGGTGCTGACCGGAGTGCATTCTCTGGATGGCGGTGAAATTCGGATGGAGGGATTTAGCGAGGCGATTGTCAATAAGTCGCCACAGGATGCCCAGAATCATGGAATTAGCACGGTGTATCAGGAGGTAAATCTTTGCCCCAATCTCTCCGTGGCTGAAAATTTATTTATCGGGCGGGAGCCTAAGAAGTTCGGATTCATTGATTGGCGCACGATGAATAAAAAGGCGACGGAGTTATTGGAGGGTTTGGATATTGATGCAAATGCCACGGATAAGCTGGAGGAGTGTTCTTTGGCGAAGCAGCAGATGATTGCCATTGCTAGAGCAGTGGATATGAAATGTCAGGTGCTGATTCTGGATGAGCCGACTTCCTCTCTGGATGACGAGGAAGTGGAGAAATTGTTTGTCTTGATGCGCCGATTGAAAAAGGAAGGGGTTGGCATTATCTTCGTGACCCATTTCCTAGAGCAGGTATATGCCGTGTGCGATCGAATTACAGTGCTTCGGAATGGGGAATTGGTGGGAGAGTATGAGACCACTGATCTGCCGAGAGTGGAATTGGTTGCCAAGATGATGGGCAAGGATTTTGATGATTTGGCAGATATCAAGGGCGCCCATAAGGCTCTGGAGAAGTTTGAGCCTATTGTAGAGGCAAAAGGCCTTGGACGCAAGGGAAGCATTCGTCCCTTTGATTTTACCATGAACAAAGGCGAAGTGGTGGGTCTTACCGGACTGCTCGGCTCAGGCCGTTCCGAACTGGTGCGGGCAATCTATGGTGCAGATAAGCCGGACTGTGGCGAAGTGCTTGTCAAGGGAAATCCGGTGAAAATCAATGCGCCTATTGATGCCATGAAATTGGGCATGGCATATCTGCCGGAAGATAGAAAGAAGGACGGGATCCTGGCAGATCTCTCTGTGAGGGAGAATATCATCATCGCTCTTCAAGCGAAGAAGGGGATGTTCCATCCCATGAGCAGGAAGGAGATGGAGGAGGCTGCCGACAAGTATATCAAGATGCTGCAGATTAAGACGGCAAGCCGGGAGACTCCGATTAAGAGCCTGTCTGGCGGAAATCAGCAGAAGGTGATTATCGGCCGCTGGCTTTTGACCAATCCTGACTATTTGATTTTGGATGAGCCTACCCGAGGTATTGATATCGGTACTAAGACTGAGATACAGAAACTGGTGTTAGACTTGGCGGATCAGGGAATGGCGGTGACTTTCATTTCCTCTGAGGTGGAGGAGATGCTCCGCACCTGTTCCCGCATGGGGGTTCTCCGGGATGGAAAGAAGGTAGGGGAAATCACCGGAGAGGATCTCTCTCAGGAAGGAATTATGAAAGCGATAGCGGGAGGTGGCAGCGATGAGTAATGTTAAGAAAACAAATCATACCGCGAGTTCCGGGTTCGACATCAGAAAGATTACTTCCATGCGATTGTTTCTGCCGATCGTCTGCCTGTTAGCGGTACTTTTAGTGAACGTGATTACCACGCCGGATTTCTTTGCGATTTCCATCAGCAAGAATGGCGTGCTGTCCGGATATATTGTGGATGTCATTAACAGGGCTTCCGAACTTGTGATTCTGGCAGTGGGCATGACTCTGGTGACGGCTGCCAGCGGCGGCCAGGATATCAGCGTGGGCGCAGTGATGGCTGTGGCGGCAGCAGTGTGCTGCCAGATTCTCTCTGGCGGCCAGGTGTCTGTCAACACGCTGGCAAATCCCATTATTCTGGGAATTGTAGCGGCTATTCTGGCATCTGCCCTCTGCGGGGCATTTAATGGATTTTTGGTGGCGAAGCTGAATATCCAGCCCATGGTGGCCACGTTGATTCTCTTCACTGCCGGCCGAGGCATTGCTCAGCTGGTAACAAATGGTCAGATTACATACATTCGCGTGGGGTCTTATCAGGTCATGGGAGGATATATTGGGAAATGCCCCATCCCTACGCCGATTTTTATTGCCATTGCAGTGGTCATCATCGTGTCCCTCATCTTGAAAAAGACCGCATTGGGGTTATATATTGAGAGCGTGGGAATCAATGGAACTGCCTCCAGATTGGTGGGATTAAATTCCACGATGATTAAGTTTCTGACTTATGTGATTTGTGGCGTGATGGCGGGGATTGCCGGGGTCGTTGCCTCCAGCCGGATTTACTCCGCTGATGCGAATAATATTGGATTGAACTTAGAGATGGATGCCATCTTGGCAGTTGCTCTGGGCGGCAATGTGCTGGGGGGCGGCAAGTTCAGCCTGATGGGCTCCGTGATTGGCGCCTATACGATTCAAGCACTGACCACCACTCTCTACGCCATGAGCGTCAAGGGTGACCAGCTCCCGGTGTACAAGGCGATTGTGGTAATCATTATCGTAATTATCCAGAGCCCGGTATTTAAGC
>CASGVX010000048.1 GCA_949346185.1 uncultured Lachnospiraceae bacterium | reverse complement strand
GGATATAATCAGGCAGAGCTGATAGCCCGGGAACTGGGGGAGCGTTGCGGCGTGGCTGTGGATGCAGAATATCTCTTTCGCAAGAAGGATACCATCCCTCAGAAAGAGTTGTCCAAGGGGGAGAGGCAGAAAAATCTGCGGGAGGCATTTTATGTAGGAAATGTGTCAGGGGAGTTGTGCAAATATGAAAGATGTGTTATAATTATCGATGATATTTATACGACAGGAAGCACAGCTGAATCGTGTTCACATGTTCTGCGTACTAATGGAACGGATAAAATCTATTTTCTGTGCGTCTGCACAGGCAAAGGATATTAGGAGGGAATTATGGACGTAAGGAATTGCAAAAAATGCAGGAAGCTGTTTAACTATTCGGGGGATCCGCTCTGCCCGACCTGCGCAAAAGAGATGGAAGATAAATTTTTTGAGGTGAGGAAATTTATCCAAGAAAATCCTACGGCGACCATGTCTGTCGTGGCGGAGGAGAATGAGATTCCCATCCAGCAGATTAAGAAATGGGTGCGTCAGGAACGATTGATATTCTCTAAGGATTCAGGTATTTCCATAGACTGTGAGTCCTGCGGCAAACCGATTCGTACGGGGAGGTACTGCAAGGATTGCCAGAAGAAAATGACTGACAAGTTTTCCAGTTTTTATGTGGAAAAGCCGGCGGAGAGTAAGCCGGATTCCAAGAAAAGTTCCAAGGGAAAGATGCGCTTTTTGGGTAATTAGCAGTTTAGGCGTTACGGTGAATGGCAACGTCTGAGTGGTCGTATGGTTCACTAGAAAATGAGTATGGGGGTGACCTATTGTCCGATGTAGATGTGAAAGAGCTTTTTGACAAGGCATTTTATGAAGTGACGAGAAAACTGGTGAAGATTGATTTCGAGAAGACCAGCGACGAGAGGGAGAAAGAGGAGCAGAGCTTGCTGAATCAGGGATGCAGGGAACTGATTGAGACGAAAGGTTCTATGAATTCGGTTGTGGTTTGCCAGTTTTCTGAAGAATTGTACCGTTTCATCACGACGACGATGAATGGCGGAGAACTTCCCTCAGAAGACGAACTTCATTTATACTTAAATGAATACATGAATATCATATGTGGATTTGCTGTTTCCCAGATGAACAACCTCACGGGAACTAAGTCAAGGCTGTCTGTGCCTCAGTATTTTCGGGAAGGGGAGCATCTAGACGTCTCTTTTCAGAAAAAGCAGAGGCAGAGGATTACATATGAATCGAAATATGGAATGTTGCATGTTTTTTTGTTTTATTCATTTCAAAATGATTAGTTAGGAGGGATAGAAATGGAAAATACAACAATAATGGTGGTAGATGATTCTCCGTTTGCATCGAAGCAGATTAAGGATATTGTGGAAGAAAATGGGTATGAGGTGATTGGATATGCCAAGAATGGCGAGGAAGGGGTTCGGATGTATGACGAACTGAAGCCTGACATCGTGATTCTGGACATCATCATGCCGGGAATTGATGGCTTGGAGACGGCGCAGATTCTTATGAAGAACAATCCGAAGGTCAAGATATTGATGTTGAGTTCTCTTTGTGACTCGGGTACTTTGGAGGAAGTAAAGGGTATCGGACTGAAGTTTTTAATTCCAAAACCTTGGGAGGATGACGTGTTGCTGGCAACTTTGGAAATGTTAAAAAAACAGGGTGAAAAATAGAAGGAATAAGCCGCACTGTGTATCGGGCTGGAAGGGGTCGAACTGGTGCGGTTTGATTTTTGTCCTTGACGTATGGAAAAATTTTCTTTATACTCAATGTTGGAAAATGTTTTGATATACAAAATATTTGAGGGAGATTGGATGAGTAGGGAAAATCAGGAAATGAGCAAGCGGCTGATTGCCGTTTTTGATAATATTATGCATTTGGAGCATGTGTCCATTTTGGATGGGATGGAGGGGAAATTGTCCCTCTCTGAGATTCACACCATTGTGGCCATTGGCAGTGAAGATTTCAGCAATATGTCTCAGGTGGCAGGGATGCTGAAAATCACAGTGGGGACGCTGACCGTGGCTATCAATAATCTGGCCAAGAAGGGATATGTGGAGCGGCACAGGAGTGAGAAGGATCGCAGGATTGTGAAACTGGGACTGACAGAGATGGGCAGGGAGGTGTACCGCAGCCACAGGGAATTTCATCGGCGGCTGGCAGAGGCCATGACCAAAGGATTTTCAGATGGAGAAAGGCGGGCGGTGAGTCGCGCTATTGACAATTTGGGGGATTTTATTGAGCAGGGATATCGGGGATTGGCAATCATGGATCAGTAGAAATGGAGAAGAAAATGATTAGAACTAGGGTTATTGCGACTGCGGCGAAGGCGCCAGAGCAGGTGATTACGAATGAGGATTTGTCGAAGATTGTGGATACCAGCGATGAGTGGATTTCTCAGAGGACTGGCATCAAGGAGCGGCATATCTCCGCAGGGGAGAATACTTCTGTGCTGGTTGCGGATGTGGCGAGGCAGCTGCTGGAAAAGGCGGAGGTGTCTGGGGAGGATATAGATTTGATTATTGTGGCATCAGTGACGCCGGATTATGGGACGCCTTCTCTGGCTTGCATGGTGCAGAAGGAGATTGGGGCGAAGGGTGCCGTGGCCTTTGACGTGGTGGCAGCTTGCAGCGGCTTTATGTTTGCCCTGAGCACGGCAGATAAATATATCAAGTCTGGCATGTTTGAGAACGCCATTGTCATCGGCGGGGAAACCCTTTCGAAGATTGTAGATTGGACAGATCGGGCCACCTGCGTGCTTTTTGGAGATGGAGCAGGGGGAGCCTATGTGGAGAAGTCTCAGGAGGCGGGCGTGGTTCATGAGAATCTTGGATCTGCCGGGGACATGTATGAAATTTTGACAGAGGGTTATACGAATTGCAGCAATGCCTTTAATGACGTGCCAACGGAGATTGATCCCAAGTGGTATGTCTATATGAATGGCAGGGAGGTCTTTAAGTTTGCCACGAAGAATGTGGTCAGGAGCATGAAGAAGGTGATGGAGGAGGCTCAGGTGGATAAGGATGAGGTGAGGTATATCATTCCCCACCAGGCCAATGTGCGCATCGTGGAGGTGGTTTCCAAGAAAATGGGCATACCCATGGAGAAGTTCTATATGAATATGGAGCGGTATGGAAATACCTCTTCTGCCAGCATACCCATGGCTCTGAATGAGCTGAATGAGCGGGGGCTTCTCGAGAGGGGAGATAAAATCATGCTGTCCGGGTTTGGCGGCGGAATGACTTGGGGAACCATGCTTATTGAATGGTAGCCGGGGATGGAGGACATGTTTTGCATGTCATGATTTCATCTCGAATGGGAGAATGTTGATTGGGTGTATACCTGCTTCGGCAGTATATATAAATAAAAAGCTTTAGGAGGAAAAAGATTATGGTATTCGAAAAGATCAGAGAGATCATTGCAGAGCAGACAGGAAAGGACGCTGAGGAAATCACTTTGGAGACCAGCGTAAAGGACGATCTTGACGCAGACTCTTTAGATTTATTCCAGATTATCAATGATATCGAGGATGAGTTTGACGTGTCTATCGAAGATCCAGAGTCCATTGTAACCGTGAAGGATGCAGTGGATTTCGTAGAAAGCCACAAATAATATTTGGGGCTGTGGCGTGCCAAAAGGGATGCGTGCCAAAGACGCGTACCATCCCGGCACCCGCAAAAATGGAGGATATTTATGAGAACAGCATTTTTATTTAGCGGTCAGGGTGCGCAGTACGCTGGCATGGGAAAAGAATTGTATCAGAATTATCCTGTTGCGAGGGATGTGTTTGACAGGGCAGATGAGGTTTTGGGATATTCCATCAAGGATATTTGTTTTGGGGATGAGGAGAAATTAGGAGAGACAGAGTTCGCGCAGCCTGCCATTCTCACTATGAGCATTGCCGCCATGAAAGTGTTAGAAGAGCGCGGCGTGAGGGCGGAGATGACGGCAGGGCTTAGTTTAGGGGAGTACACCGCATATGTTGCCAGCGGGGCAATGGATTTTGAGGAGGCGGTGGCTCTGGTTCAGAAGAGAGGAAAATTCATGGCAGAGGCGGTTCCTTCCGGGGAGGGAGCGATGTATGCCGTTATAGGTTTAGATACAGAATTGGTGGAGGAGGCGTGCCGGGAGGCTCAGGCAGAGGGCTTGGGACTGGCGATTCCCGCCAATTATAATGCGCCGGGGCAGATTGTCATTGCCGGGGCAGTGAAGGCAGTGGAACTGGCGGCAAGGCTTGCCAAGGAAAAGGGGGCAAAGCTGACGGTGAAGCTAAAAGTCAGCGGGCCATTCCACACATCTATGCTGCAGCCGGCGGCGGAGAAGCTGACGCCGGAATTGGAGAAGATGCACATCTCGCCGATGAAAATACCGGTGTTTACGAATGTGGATGCCAGCGAGGTGGTGTCGGAGGGAGATATTGTTCCGATTCTGTCCAAGCAGATCGTGTCTCCGGTGCGCTTTTCAGATATTGTATTAAATATGCAGAAAAAGGGTGCGGATACTTACATTGAGCTGGGGCCTGGAAAGGCTTTGTGCGGCTTCGTGAAACGTACGGTCAAGGGTGCCGTGATTCTTAATGTGGAGGACGAGTCTTCCTTGGCAAAGACTATGGCAAAATTAGAGGCATGATTATGGCTATAAATCGAGAAATGGTACAGTTGGACTGTATGGAAATGAGGTGAATGATGTTAAAGGGTAAGACAGCGGTGGTGACTGGAGCAGCCAAGGGGATTGGAAAAGCGATCGCTCTTGCTTTTGCGGAACAGGGGTGCAATATTGTACTCAATTACCGCAGCAGCGTGGCTGAAGAGACGATTCGGGAGATTGAGGCAAAGGGCGTGAAGTGTTTGCCAGTGCAGGGGGATGTGAGTGACTTTGCTTTTGCTTCGGATATGATGAAGCAGGTTAAGAAGGAATTTGGCTCTATAGATATTCTGGTGAACAATGCGGGCATTACTAGGGACATGCTCCTGATGCGCATGAAGGAAGAAGAGTTTGACAGCGTGATTGATACGAACCTGAAGGGGACATTTAACATGATTCGCCATGCCAGCAGTATCATGCTGAAACAGAGGAGTGGCGTAATTATCAATATGGCTTCGGTGGTGGGGGTGACGGGCAATGCCGGGCAGGCGAACTATGCCGCATCTAAGGCGGGCATCATCGGCCTCACGAAATCTGTGGCAAAGGAATTGGCTCAGAGGGGAATTACTTGCAATGCTATTGCGCCGGGATTCGTGGAGACGGATATGACGGCGGTGCTCACGGACGAACAGAAAGAAAAAATGATGGAAGTGATTCCCTTGAAGCGCTATGGACAGGTGGAGGATATCGCCAGGGCGGCGGTATTCTTTGCGGAGAACACGTATATCACTGGCCAGGTGTTAAATGTAGATGGTGGGATGGTCATGTAACACATCGCAAGTGCAAGGGAACCGAGCGAAGCGAGACTCACTTGCAAGCGATGTGTTAGCGACAAAATCAGGAGTGCGAAGCACGGCTGACGCGAAGCGGCAGGATTTTGGAGCTTGGAAGGCAGGCAAAAGTTATATGCAATAGAAAATCTTACCATGTTACCAATGGTGAAGAACGCTGATTTTGCGTTCTTCGTAGGTGCGATAGTAGTTTTTCCTGGCGAGGTATTGCCAGGCTGGAAAAACTTCGTACCTTTTAGAAAGAAAGAGGATAGTTATGGATAGAAGAGTTGTAATCACAGGTATGGGAGCGGTCACGCCTCTGGGGAGTACGGTAGATTCTTTTTGGGATGGCTTAAAAAATGGGGTGTGCGGCATTGACTACATCAAGAAGTTTGACACGACGGATTTCAAGGTAAAGATTGCTGGGGAAGTCAAGGGATTTGATGCGGAGCAGTACATGACCAAAAAGGATGTGAAGAGAAACGATCTCTTTGCAATCTATGGCCTGGCTGCCGGGGTGCAGGCATTTGAAGATTCCGGCATGGACATGGAGAAGGAGGATGCGGACAGGATCGGCGTCATCGTGGGATCCGGCGTGGGGGGGCTGATGACTATGGAGGAGCAAGTGCGCCGTATGGATGCCAAGGGGCCTTCCAGAGTATCTCCTATGTTCATCACCATGACAATCGGAAATATGGCAGCGGGCAATATCGCCATCCGCATCGGTGCGAAAGGGGTCTGCGAGAATATCGTCACTGCCTGTGCTACTGGTACGAATTGCATAGGCAGAGCTTTTCGGGATATTAAGCATGGCTATCTGGATGCTTGCCTAGCTGGAGGTGCGGAGGGATCTATCTGTGAGATTGGAGTGGCCGGCTTTACTAACCTGACAGCTCTTTCTACGGAAGAGGATCCAAAGAAGGCATGCAAGCCCTTTGACAAGGAGAGGAATGGATTTGTCATGGGGGATGGCTCCGGCGTTCTGGTGCTGGAGGAATTAGAGCATGCTCTGGCAAGAGGTGCAAAAATCTATGGGGAAGTGGTGGGTTATGGTGCCACTGGCGATGCGTATCATGTCACCCTTCCAGAACCTGATGGAGCAGGGGCGGCGAAGGCCATGAGGCTTGCCATGGAGGAAGCCGGCATTCGGCCTGAGCAGGTGGATTACATTAATGCCCATGGAACCAGCACCCATGCCAATGACTGTGGCGAGACGAAGGCGATTAAGGCTGCCATGGGAGAGGATGTGGCAAAGAAAATACCGGTGAGTTCCACAAAGTCTATGACAGGGCATCTTCTGGGAGCGGCAGGAGCCATTGAAGCGATTGCCAGTGTCAAGGCATTGGAAGAGGGATTCCTGCCTCCAACCATCAATTATCATGTGCCGGATGAAGAGTGCGATCTGGATTACATTCCCAATGAGGGAAGGGAAGCGAAGGATGCTATGTATGCCCTCTCCAATTCTCTAGGATTTGGCGGGCATAACGGTGTGCTGTGCTTTAAGAAATGGACAGGAAAATAATAGATGCATGGAATTTTTTTCCTTGGGAGCAGATAGAATATAAAAGATAGAAGGTTGCTATTACGGAAAGGTTTGGTATGTGTATGCAGTATAATGAAATCAAAGAACTGATTGAAATATTTGAAAAGACAGATTTGAATGATATGGAAGTTCAGTTGGACAATGCAAGGATTCGCCTAAACCGCAGTCCGGTCTCTGCCTGGGCTGGAATGCCTGTGGCATCCCAGCCTCCGGTGATGCCTGTTCCGGAAAGCATGCCTGTTAAGAACGAGGCGTCTCCGGAGGCATCTGTGGCTGTGGAGACACTGGAAGCAGATGGGGAAGTTGTTCAGGAAGACAAGGGAGGCCTGGTCATTAAGGCTCCGATTGTGGGCACGTTCTATCAGAGTTCCGCACCGGGAGAGGAACCTTTCGTGAAAGAGGGGGACACTATTTCCAAGGGTGACGTGGTGTGCATCATTGAGGCAATGAAGTTTATGAATGAAGTGAACAGTGACGTGTCTGGCAGGATTACAGAGATTTTGGTAAAGGATGGCGAGTTTGTAGAGTTTGGGCAGGAGTTGTTCCGTCTGAAATAGGTGAAGAGAGGATAAATATATGGTGATGGATATCAATGAGATTATGTCAATCATTCCCCATAGGCAGCCATTTCTATTGATTGACCGGGTAGAAGAGCTGGAAGAGGGGAAATCAATCGTGGCTACGAAGAATGTCACATACAATGAGCCATTTTTCGCAGGGCATTTCCCTCAGGAGCCGGTGATGCCTGGCGTGCTGCAGGTGGAGGCTATGGCCCAGGCAGGGGCAGTGGCGATTATGTCTATGGAGCAGTTTAAGGGAAAGATTGGGTACTTTGGCGGTATCAAGAATGTGAAGTTCAAGAGGAAAGTCGTGCCCGGAGATGTATTAAGGATTGAACTGGAGATTGATAAGCTGAAGAAAAATATTGGCATCGGGCATGGCACTGCCTATGTGGGGGATGAGGTTGCCTGCCAGGTGGAGCAGTTCATGTTTATTGTGGAGTAACATGATGGCAGTTCCTTAGCAAAATGATATATGGGAGGCACATATGTTTGACAAAGTATTGATTGCAAATCGAGGCGAGATTGCCGTGCGCATTATCAGAGCCTGTCGGGAGATGGGCATTAAGACGGTGGCGGTGTTTTCTGAGCCGGACAGGGAGGCCCTGCATACCCAGCTGGCGGACGAGGCAGTGTGCATCGGTTCTGCCAAGGCGGCAGACAGTTATAATAATATGACAAATATTATATGTGCGGCGGTGGAGAAGAAGGCGCAGGCAATTCATCCTGGATTTGGCTTTTTGTCAGAGAATAGCACATTTGCTGCTATGTGTCAGGAATGCAATATCAAATTTATCGGGCCGGCACCTTCTGTGATAGACACCATGGGCAATAAATCCAATGCCCGCACCATGATGATTCAGGCCAATGTGCCGGTGATACCGGGAAGCGATGGCGTGGTGAAGGATGTGGATCAGGCATATCAGGTGGCGGAAGCCCTAGGGTATCCCGTGATGGTGAAGGCATCTGCCGGCGGGGGTGGGAAAGGCATCCGCATTGTGCGGGAGCCGGAGGAGCTTGCCAAGGCCTTTGAGTCGGCTAGAAGCGAGACGAAAGCGGCGTTTGGCGATGACACCATGTACATGGAAAAGGTAATCGAGCACGCCAGGCATGTGGAAGTGCAGGTGCTGGGAGACGGGCACGGCAATGTGATTCATCTTGGAGAGAGGGATTGCTCCCTTCAGAGGAAGAACCAGAAAGTGCTGGAGGAGGCGCCATCTCCCGTCGTATCCCCAGAAGTCAGAGAGGAGATGTGCGCTGCGGCCATCCGCGCGGCTAAGGCTGCTGGATATCAAAGTGCGGGAACCATCGAGTTTCTCTATGACAAATCTGGGAAATTTTATTTCATGGAGATGAATACTAGGGTGCAGGTGGAGCATCCTGTGACGGAGATGATAACCAATGTAGATATCATTAAGGAGCAGATTCGCATTGCGGCGGGGAAAAAATTATCTCTAAAACAGGAAGATATTCAGATAAAAGGGCATGCCATAGAATGTAGGATCAATGCGGAAAATCCAGACAAGAATTTCGCACCCTGCCCGGGGCTGATTGACTATCTCATGCTTCCGGCAGGGGGACTAGGGGTCCGGGTGGATACGGCGGTGTATGAGGGATATGAGATTCCGCCTTTTTACGACTCCATGATAGCCAAAGTGATTGTCCACGGAAACACTAGGGAGGAGGCCATTTCCAAAATGAGGCGGGCGCTCTACGAGTTCATTATCAGCGGCATAGAGACGAATATTGAATTTCAGAACCGCATTCTGCACGATCAGGATTATATGGCAGGGGAGTTTGACACTTCCTTCCTGGAGAGAAAACTAACAGAATGGAAGGAGTGATTGAATGAATCTGTTCGGAAAGAAGAGCTATTACTCTCTGGATGGGAATGAACGCTCTAAAAAGAATGACAGAAGAAGGGCGAAATCAGAGCCCTCCATTCCAGATGGCATGTGGATAAAATGCAATACCTGCAAAGCAATTATTTATAAAAAAGAAGTGACGGAATATAAACTCTGCCCTAACTGCGATGCCCATTTTCGCATGAGCCCGGCAGAGCGTATTGGCATTACCTTGGATGAGGATAGTTTTCAGGAGTTTGATGCCAATATGGTGGCGAAGAATCCCATGGATTACCCGGATTATGAAGATGTGATCAGGAAGGCGCAGAAAAAGTCCGGCATCAAGGAAGGCGTGGTGACTGGCAGGGGTAAGATCCGGGGATTGGATACGGTAATTGCCATTATGGACAGTCACTACATGATGGGGAGCATGGGCTCCGTGGTGGGCGAGAAGGTCACCAGAGCGGTGGAGTATGCCACAGAACATAGATTGCCAATCATTATCTTTACCACTTCTGGCGGAGCTAGGATGCAGGAGGGAATCATTTCCCTGATGCAGATGGCGAAGGTGTCCGAGGCATTGGGCAGGCATGATGAGGCTGGGCTTCTGTATGTGACGGTACTGACGGATCCAACGACAGGGGGCGTGACCGCAAGCTTTGCCATGCTGGGGGACATTATTCTGTCGGAGCCCAAGGCATTGATCGGCTTTGCCGGACAGCGGGTGATTAAGGGAACCATTCATCAGGATTTGCCTGAGGGATTTCAGCGGGCAGAGTTCCAGTTGGAGCATGGATTTGTTGACAGGATTGTCCACAGGGAGAAATTAAGGGATGAGTTGGGAAGGATTTTGCGTCTGCATTGTCCTCAGGGAAGGGAGGAAGCCTAATTGAGCGATGCGATGAAATCTGTGGGGATTGCCCGTATGATAGAGCGGCCTAATACAAAGCAGTTCATTCGGGAACTGTTTAAGGATTTTATGGAATTTCATGGAGACCGCCTCTTTGCCGATGATGGCGCTATTGTGGGGGGAGTTGCATCTTTTGAAGGAACGCCTGTCACAGTGATCGGCATCCAGAAAGGGCATACCTTGGAGGAGAATGTGAAATGCAACTTTGGCGCTCCTAATCCAGAGGGATATCGGAAGGCTCTGCGTCTGATGAAGCAGGCGGAAAAGTTCCATCGTCCGGTCATTACTCTGATTAATACTGCCGGGGCATTCTGTGGCATAGGTGCCGAAGAGCGGGGGCAGGGGGAGGCCATTGCCAAAAACCTGTTGGAAATGTCCCGGCTGAAGACGCCGATTATCAGTATCTTTATCGGAGAGGGCGGCAGCGGCGGCGCGCTTGCCTTGGCTGTGGGAGACAGGGTGTGGATGCTGGAGCATGGCATGTATTCGGTGCTGTCCCCGGAAGGGTTTGCCAGAATTCTC
>CASGVX010000047.1 GCA_949346185.1 uncultured Lachnospiraceae bacterium | reverse complement strand
CCATGCCCCTTCTATCCACCGTATCCATCAGTGCCACTTTCTCATCTAATATCACATAGGAGTTATAGGAAACCCCCTCCGGCACCACATACTGGCTCTCAAACAAATCAATGGTGGTATCGTCCACCCCTATGTACTTCACTGCATCCGAAATCGTTACGTTCATCATAAAATACCTATGCCTTTCCATTGCATTTTTTCCAAAACTTCACGAAAAATATCATACCATTTTTGCCTAAGAATGTAAAGGCTTACCGTGAATAGTAACCTTTCCGAATCCAGATGCATATGATAGTTAGTGCAACATCATCTGAACACGCCCTGAAAAGGGATTCAGAATGCATTGCAACGGCGAGAAGCCTCTAAGAATCTTGAACCAAGCATAAAAGGAGGAATGGCATGTTACACTCTTTTTCCCAGCAACCAGAAATTGACCGGCGGCAGAAATACTTAGGCGCGCTCCTATCCGATGCGGGTCATCAGGTGATTCTAGCAGAAAGCACTCCCGATTTGGATGTGGAAGCGACAGAGATTCCGGAAGAGGAACATGCCGTCTTCGTGCTGCTGCCTGTTCCGGCACCCTCCAGCCTCCTTTCCCAAATAAAAGACCGGCTCACCCCGGAACATATCGTTCTGGGCGGCAATCTGCCAGAGGATTTTCTGGCATTTTGCGCAAAAAGGCAAATCAAAACGATTGACTATATGAAATTCCAATCCGTCGCCATGAAAAATGCTGTTGCCACCGCCGAGGGCGCCATCTGCCAAGCAATCACTGCCAGCGACATCAACCTCCACGGCAGCAACTGTCTGATTATCGGTTTCGGAAAATGTGGCGAAGTCCTTGCCCACAAGCTGCAGGGGCTGGATTGCCATGTCTGGGTATCCACTAGGGACGAATTGGCAAAGGCAAAAGCATATGCCTGCGGATATGAGGAGCATGCCTCCTACGCAGGCTATGATTTCATCTTCAACACTGCGCCAGCCCTAGTCCTTACCTCCTCGGTCATCGACCAGCTGCGGAAAGATACTGTGATTATCGACATCGCCTCAAAACCCGGCGGTTGTGATTTCAATTATTGCATCCAGAAAGGCATTACGGCAAAGCACTGCCCGGGTCTGCCAGGAAAATATTCCCCAAAGACCTCCGCCGAAATTATTTTTGAGCAAATAACCAAAACTCTATGTTGATAGAAAGGACACACTCCTATGAAACCAAACGACCAACCACCTATTCAATTAGGTTTTGCCATAACCGGCTCATTTTGTACATTCCAGAAAATCCTCGAAGTGCTGAAAAAAATGGCAGAACAGAATTATCAAATCGTTCCCATTTTCTCCCAGCACAGCAGCCAGATGGACACCCGTTTCCAGCCGGCAGATGAATTTGTAAAATCCGTGCAGGATATTACCGGGCATCCCGGCATCTTCACCATTCCCGAGGCAGAGCCCATCGGCCCTAAGGGATATTTGGATGCCCTGATAATCGCCCCCTGCACCGGAAACACGCTGGCCAAGTTAAACAGCGGCATCACGGATTCCCCGGTGCTAATGGCGGCCAAAGCACATCTGAGAAACGAAAAGCCTCTAATCATATCCATTTCCACCAATGATGCCCTGGGAATGAATTTCAAAAATCTCGGTTCTCTGATGAACACGAAGAATATTTATTTCGTGCCCTTCGGCCAAGATAATTACCAAAAGAAAACCAATTCCATGATTGCCCATGTAGACCTTATTCCGGAAACCATCGAGGCCGCTCTCGCCGGAAGACAGCTGCAGCCGGTAATCCAATCTCCCTTTGCCTAATGCAATGCATATGGCGAGCGGAAGGGGAAAGGGCAGCCCGAAGGCTGCCCTTTATGTATTTACATCAATTGATGATATTCAATTATCTTCTGATGGATCGCTGCTATTCGCAGCCATTCACTATATCAACGCACTCTCTGCAAAAGCGTTCTCCACAGCCGCATCAATCTTTGAGAAGTCAATCTCCTGCCCCCTCATCATCTGCTGATTCAGGGCATCTATCCCAGATATTTGATTCCCCCCATTGGAACTGCCAGAATCAGTCCCCTGAGAGTTCTTCGCCGCCCCGGCGCTGCTTTTTCCCAGAAGGGAACCCGCCACTGACTCCGAGACCCCACTATTCCCCAGCAGAGAATTGACTCGCACCGATGCCTGATTAGAAAAATACTCATACAATTCCTGAGCCGTCCGATATGACAAACTGCTGGTATCTTCCGTCTTTGCCGCCTCCTCCAAAATCCCGGATAATTTATCCGCCATGGATGCTGCCGCCAGAGAATCCGCAGCGTTCGTCCCAGACATATAGTTCTGCAATATGCTGGCAAAACTGGTGCCCGATGTGCCAATGGTTCCGGCAGAGCCCAGACTTCCCAGACCCCCTAAACCTCCCAAGCCACTGACGCCATTCAGGGAATCCGTCCCGGAGATGGCATTCAGCATCGTACTTGTGGAATTATTATTAATCAGCCACTGATAATACAGCGTCCCATCTATACTGTCAATTCCAGCCATAACATTCCTCATTTCTGCATCGCCAGCCCTGCTGGCTTCTGCCCAACTGCATGCAAACATTTTTCTTCCAAGCGGCGAGAAGCCACAAGACCCTCCCCTTTGCTCATGACAATACTATAGCAAAATTCTCATGGGAATGCAAGCAACTTTCTACCTCCGGCAAAAAAAGGAGTTTGCCGGTTACTTTTCGCAACCGATATTCATTTCCCTCCACTATTCCTCAATCAGATCCATCACTCCCTTGTGCCCAGGCTTTCGTCCACCGTATTTTTCATCACTGCGGCCGCCTCCCTGTCCGGACGGCAGGACAGCCGCCAGACAGGGCAGTGCCTCTCCACCTTCTCCGCAAAGGCGATATTCCTCCTCAATAACACCTCCTCCCAAGCCGGAGAAATCATTCTCTGAACCATAGCAAGTATCTTTTCTGATGTCTCGGGGACTTCGCAGGAATTTTCCAAAGCCTTTTTCAAAAAGGCAATCCCCCCTAGGGGATAGGATTTCTCCGTACTAATGCCAGAGGTTCCGCACCAAGGTTGTCCATACACCATCACTGCCCCCTCCTCTATCCCCAGCATGTTCAGGTCTCCATTTAAAAGTTCCACGCCATAGGCCTCCCTCCATAAATTGGCATGGGTAGATTTCCCAGCGCCAGACCTTCCGGAAAACAGCCATGCTCGCCCCCGATAGAGAAGAGATGCTGAATGCAGGAAAAAAAGCCCCCTCTCGCTGGCCGCCACTAGGACGGCAAAGCGAATGGCATGAAAGATATCCTCAGCATCCCTGTCGATCAAATCATATTCGCAAAACAACAGGGCATGGGTGCCATCCTTTCTCACATGCATCTCTGCCAGCACGGGAAAACCAGGAAAAAGAAATATATACACACTCCCCCCGTCGATGAGCACCACTTCCCCATTGCGCAAAATCACCCTGCCATTGATGCGATGTCTGGGAGGCATGCAGGCAATCTGCACCGTCAAGTCTCCCTCCCCCTCCCCGCAGGCAAACTGCTGGAAATATTTCTGATACACCACTTCAGGCCCCTTATAAGCAATCTTTAGCGGTCCTGAGGAAAAATACAATGGATTCCATCCATATTCCTCCCCCTCCCCCCCCTGCAGCATTCCCATCTCTGCCAGATATTTCCGAAAGCCTTCCACGTCTTCTTTCAGCCGTCCTTCCATCTCCTCAGGCAGACCATACGTCTGCCCGAGAAAGCGCACAAGCTCCTCGCTGCCGCAGCCGGACTCCATCCCCCGCCAGAGAAGCTCCCCCGTCTCATTAAGGGAAATGCCTTCGCAGCAATCCGCAATATTCTGTCCAAAGGGAAGCACATATGCCCTGCCCCCCAGCTCTGTCCTCAAAAAACCTTCTCTAATCTCCATACGCCCACCTTTCCGCTATCCCCATAGCCACAAGCTACCCTTCCCCCTTCATCGCCTCGATTTCCTCCGAAGACAGCACCTCGCACCGCCTGTTCCGAATGGCGTACACCCGGTGGCAGATAGAGAGCACGGAGGTACGATGGGTGGTTACGATGCAAGTTCTCGGATATTCATCTCTCATAATATTGCGAAGGATTCTCCTCTCCGTATCCACATCCAGTGCCGACGTGGCCTCATCCATCAGAAGGATGGGGGATTTCTTCATCAATGCCCTGGCAATAGACAGGCGCTGAGCCTGGCCCTCAGAAAATCCACCGCCCCGCTCGCCAATCTTGCTGTCAATGCCCTGAGGGAGTTTCTCAATAAATTCCCAAGCGCAGGCCACTTTCAGGCACTCCACAATCTCTTTCTCCGTGGCCTCCGGCTTCACATTCCGCATGTTTTCCGCCACCGTGCCGGAAAACATAGCATTCCCCTGAGGCACATAGGAAAAAAGCTGCCGCACGGAAGGGGAATACGCCACTCTGTCCTCCTCCCTGCCCTCCCCGCAGATTTCCATCTCCCCTCCCTGAGGCTCCAGCAGGGCAAGCATAATCCGCAAAAGAGTGGTCTTGCCCTCCCCGGACGGCCCCACCAAAGCCACAATCTCATGGGGCCTGGCCGAAAAATTTGTCTTTTCAAATACTTGATTCCCATTATAGTACGAATAATTCATGTCTTTTATTTTAAGAACAAGACCCTCGGCCCGGTTTCTCTGATAGAATGCTTCCACCTCCTGATATTCCGAATAATCCTCCCGGGGCATTTCCAAAATATCCATCAGCCGCCCAGCGGAGGTGGTGATCCCAATCGCGCTGGGCACCATGCCCGTGAGGGAATTGAGCGTGCCAGTCAGCGTGCCGGACAAAGAGAGGAACAGCGTCATGGTTCCGTAGGAAATATCTCCCACCCACACCCGCCAGATACCAAATCCATAGCAGCTATAAGACACTGCCAGCCCCACGAAGGACATAAAAATAGAAATCAGTATTCCCAATTTCTCATACTTCTTCCGCAATTTCCAAAAATCCTTCTGATACTGGCGAAGAGTTTTCACATAGAGGGGAATCAGGTCAAAGGCCTTGATAGTTTGAATATTGGAGAAAGTCTCCTGATTAAACCCCATCATCCTGGCACTCAGGGCAGCACTCTCCTTATTCCGAGACTGCATCCTGGAAAGCAGCGTCTTGGACATCAGAAGGCTCACAGGCATGCCCGCCATGGCCAGCAGGGCAAAGGCCGGATCGTAATACACCACGATGGCCAATGCGGAAATAAACTTAGAAAAATTGATGACCAGATCAGGCACCCAGTTCAACACCCCGTCAGAAATGGTGGAAGCATCGCTGCTCCACCGGGTGAGCAGATCCCCCGTATGGTAAGACATCAGGGGTTCCAGTCTGGTAAGAAGCATTTTCTCAAAGATATCCGCCTTGATTTCATTGTCCACCTTGATGCTAATCATGGCAGAAATATAGCTCAGCAGCTGGGAGATAATCACATTCACCATGGTAAATGTAATATACATGACAAAAGTCTTCACGATTTCCGCCGACTTGTGCTGGGTAATGATATCCACCAGATCTCTGGACAGAAAACTAGTCACAAGGGAAGTCCCCGTGCCCACCAGCCCAATGCCCGTGTAAATGATAATGGAGAGCCAGTACTTCCTCACATAGGTATAAATCCATATGGTCTGGCTGATCATCTCCTTCAGTCTGCCCTCCCGAATACGTTTCCAATAGAATTTCCATCTCTCCTTCATGCCTGCTCCATTCCCCCGCTGCCAACTGCATGTTCCGATAACGGTTGCTATTCACAGCCGTGGAGAATAGCAGCGCCGCTGCACCTTATTTTAACATCTCCCATAACCTTTTGACAAGTGACAGGAATGCAGTATAATAATAATTAAATGGTTACTGTTAGCGACAGCCGATGCCGATAGGCAGCGGAACTATCTCATGAAGGAATGAATAAAACTTGCCGGAGGAAAACCTATGTTATCCCTAGATGCGTCACAGAGAGCCTACGCAGCCATTCAGGAAAAACTTGCCCGGGGCGAGCCATTCCTAATCGCTCCCCAAGGAACCAGCATGTTTCCCTTTCTCATCGCCGGACGAGATAAGGTACTGATAACTCCCATTGCTTCCCAGAGCCGCCCCCGGCGGGGGGACATCGTACTCTACCGCCGGGAAGAGGGACTGCTGGTGCTCCATCGAATGCACCACCGCAGCCGAGAGGGCTATTATTTTACGGGGGACAATCAGACAGTGCTGGAAGGGCCTCTGGAAAGAGGGCAGCTGCTGGGCATCGTAACACGCATTTACCGCTGGGACAAAGATTTCTCCCCCAGCCATCCCGCTTTCTGGATTGCCGGCAGGCTCTGGCTGTGGGTACGTCCCTTTCGACCCATTATCTCCAAGAGAGCCAAAAAAATCCTGAAGGCATTACATTTATATAAAGAAACAGGAACGAATCACCATGACTAGAATGGAGGCCAGATATGAGCAAAATAGAAGAGGAACACCGCCCCGACATTAGCGTCATCATCACCACCCGGGAAACCCCCTTCATGGTCTTGAAACGCTGCATCAGCTGCATCCGCTCCCAGACTCTGGAAAATATCGAAATCATCCTGCTGGATGCCAACGAAAAGGGAAACTCCTACCAGCAAGCCATTTCCAGCGAGGGCGAACTGCTCCATGATATTATCTATGTCTACTACCCAGAGGGTGGAGAGATGGTTCACGGAAAAAATCTGGCTCTGGAAAAGGCCACCGGAAACTACATTGCCATCATCTCTGCCCAGGACATGATGCCAGAGACTCGCCTGGAAACCATTCTCCAAGCCTTCAGGGATAACTCCAGACAGCTCGCATACTATACCGGCATGACCCTCCAGGTAGACAATACTCTGGAAAACAACCACTACACCCTCCCCACCGGAACCTACCGCTATCTGGCACAAGCCGTCATTCACCGAAGCGCATTTTCCATAGCGGGAAACTTTGACGAAAATATGCTGTGCCTCTGTGACGAAGAATTTTGGACCCGCATTAATTTTATCAATCCCCCCAGCTGCCTCATGGATGAGGATGCGGCTATCTCCATCTGCCAGGATGCCTACGAGAATCACACGGCTCTAAACGCCGCCATCGCCTATCGCCAAATGCTAGTCAAATTCCCGAAATACTTTCGCAAGCACAAATCCCATAGGAGAATCCTGTACCAGAAAATTGCAGAAAATTACAAGCAATCCCATGTCATTCTGCGCTATCTGCAATTTCGATGGAAGACGGTATTCGGCAAATAGCCTTGATGGCAGGCAGAAGCAGGCAATCTGCACTGCGGAACGTGGATAAACATGATTAAGAGCAACAAATAGAAAGGGGGCGCCTATGAACCCATCAGAGAATCTTTTTTGCAAATGCCTCCGCCTGTGCCTTCACCCGGAAGAGACCTCCCTCTTTTCCCCAGAGGAACGGGCACGACTTCCAGAACATCTTCCTGACTGCCTCGCCTTGGCCGAAAAGCACAGTCTGGTTTCCTCTCTCTATGAAAGCCTATGCCTGCTAGAAATCCCCCTCTCCCCGGAAGATCGGAAATATTACCGCCAGATGGTGACGGGAAATGCCTTGGCCAGCTACCGGATGCTGGCCTTCACTCGAAAAATATTGCATATTTTACAACAGGAGGAGATACCATACTTTCTGCTGAAGGGCGCCACGCTACTGGACTGCTTTCCGAAACTGGAACTGCGCTCTTTTGGGGATGTGGACATTCTGATTCCCGATTCCGAGGATTTCAAGCGGCTGAGGAACCGTCTGACAGCTCAGGGATTCCACAGCGAAAGCAGTTTTGCCGAACATCACCTAGAGATGTATGACTCAGCGGATGGATGGGACTTCCTGCTGGAAATCCACCACAAAGTCATCGCCAGGCAGGCAAATGGGGCATTCAATCAAAACGTACAGGAAATCTTCCAGAATTTAACCCCAGTGCCAGGTTCCTTTCCTCCGGCCAACCTCTCCTACCAGATGCTCCCCGCCACCGAAAACGCGCTATACCTGCTGCTGCATATGCTGCAGCATTTCCTCGGCTCCGGCTTTGGCATCAGGCTGCTATGCGACTGGACCGCCTATTTAGAAAAGCACGGAACAGAAATAGATTGGGAACGATTCCAAACCTATCTGCACCAGCTGGGGCTCACGAAATTCTCTACTGCGGTGACCCAGCTCTGCATGCAATTCCTGGGACTGGATGCCTGCAACTTCCCCTGCCTTTCGGATGCTTCCCAAGATAAAAACTTCCCGGACATTTTTATGAAAGAAATTCTGGATGCGGGAACCTTCGGAAAGACAAATCGGAGCCGCATGCTGATCATGTCTGGCGGCAGCAAATTCTCCCAATATTTCATCGAGCTGCACCGCCAGATGAAGAAACGGTTCCAGAGGCTGTGCAAAATCCCTCCCCTATGGCCCTTTCTGTGGATAACTACCTGTCTCTGCTTCCTCTGGAACAATCATTTTCTCCGCAAGACAAAGACAAAAGATATCCTAGATACCGCAAGAAAGCGTCAGCACCTAGTCAAAGAACTGACGCTCTTTCAGAAAGGAGGGCATGACGATGAAGGGTAACCCCGCATTTTCACTCCGCTCCATCGGAGACGTGTATCTGCTCGTCCCTCTCAAAGACGAAATCTTCCAAAAGGAAAAAATCATCCCCACCAATGAAGTAGGCGCCCTCCTCTGGAAAACCCTGCAAGAGGAGTGCACAGAGGAAACGCTTTGCCATGCAGTGTCAGAAGAATACGAAATCACCCGGGAAACTGCCCTGGCGGACATCCGCCAATTTCTAAAAACCTTAAAAAAGGCGGGAGCGCTGCTGAACGCAAACCCTTATGAATGAAAAATCCGTAGCAGCGGCACGTTCAGATAACCTTCCAGAACAGCCCCCAAGAGCAAGAGAATCATAACCACAAAGAACAGAGGCAGAATCTGCAATACCATCTGCTTCTTTTTTTTGGAAAAAGACATGTCAGAGCGAGAAGAACCTCCATGATCGCCCCGGGGGAAACCGCGATGCCAGCCCTCCAGCTGCTGCAGGAGAAATAGATAGGCGGGAACTAGGAGAAATGCATGGGGCACCAGCAGGGCAAGGTAGAAGAAGATTCCGGAAAAACCTTTCAGAAACAGACAACACGATAGGAGAACGCCCTGCAAAAATCCAATATAAAACACAAAGCAGCGAGAATACAGCCACCAGGCATTGGTAAAGGAAAAGAAGAAAAGAAGCAGGGCGAACTTGCAATTCGTGGTAAAACTGTATAGCGTCACCTCAGATTTGGCCAGCCCCTTCTGGGACAGAACATCGGTAATCTGCTTCAGGATATCAGCGGCGCCGGCAAAAATGCTATGTCTGGTCATATTGGCTATCAGGCAGGCACAGGCCATGCCCACTGCGCACAGTACCATATTCTTCATCGTATATTCCGACAGGCAGAAATGTTTTTTATGGTATCCTTTCAGAATCAGATGTTTTCTGGGCATGGCTTGTTCCTCCCTCATAATACTACTTTTACATGAGTATGAGAGGAGAAGGAAAAAAATACATGGTTTCATTCTAATTCGCCAAGGGTTCCGTGTCTAAAAATGGAGAAGCCTTTTCGTTGTATTTTAAGAGACCATCTCTTACACTTTACTATGAAAGTAAGGCCAAAGGAACGAGCATGTTACATGCTTGGACATTTGCAGGAGGTGCCGGCATGAAAAAATTGCTCATCATAGAAATTATCGTAGCCGTTCTTTTTTTAACATTTCTGGTGGTATCCGTGGGCGTCCTCTCCCACAGCATCCGCAGCATGAAGACCAGCAAGAATGGCATAGAAACCCAGCGCGCAGACAAGAAGCAGCTCCGAATGCAGATGGGAAATCTTCTGGAAGACTTCTCCCCCTTGCAATATCAAGGAACGGCTCAGGAAAATCTACTCTCCCTCTGCTTTGACAATCTCCTATCCAGGGACGAGAGCGGCCGGGTGATCGCCACAGAAGGGAAGAAATGGGAAAAAGGGGAACTGGCATTTTCCCACATTGCATCCAGAATGGAGCAGGATGGCTCCACCTACCTTACCATATCCATCAATCCAAGCAAAAAAGCCTTCCATGGCAATCAGATCACAGCGAGGGATGTGATTTTTAACTATTATTTACGCCTAGATGCCTCCAGCGGCCTGTCCGACTGCTTTGCCGGGGCAGAGATTGCCGGAGCGAGGGAATATACCTATGGAAGCAATGACATCGCCGCCAGGCAGAAAGAAATCGAAAAGCTGCTTCTCTCCCCCTCCCAAGCCCTGAAAGAAAGGATACAGAATGAAATTATCCGTCCGGAACTGCAGCGGGAATATCTCTGGGTAAAGGAACTATACGGAGATGAAAAATTCCAGTTTATCACCAGCAAGTACACAAAGCCAAAGGATTTATTCGCCTACTACTATGCCTTCCAGACCACCTATTCCTCCGAAAGCCGTACAGACAGCCAAGTAATGGAAGACATTGCGGCACAGTACGGCGCAAACTACATTGCCTTGGGAAAGGTGACAGAGAGGGACTACAGCGAGCAGGCAAAGCGGATGGCATTGGGAGAACTCTTGAAGCAGCCGGGAAAGGATGCCGTCACTTCCGTATCGGGCATCCGAATGTTGGACGAACAGACAGTAGAAATCCATGTGCTCTCAGGAGAAAATCCTGTGGAGAAAATCTGTGACTTCTGGGTTCTCCCTCTGGAATCCTATGGGCAGAAAGCACTGTACAACGGCAATACTAGTTTCGGATTTCAAAAAGGGCAGGCGAATAAAATCGGTGCGGGCTTTCGAGAGCTTGTCGTTGAACTTCTCCGGACCGT
>CASGVX010000046.1 GCA_949346185.1 uncultured Lachnospiraceae bacterium | reverse complement strand
ATTTTCCGTTCCGCCGGGGTTTGCCGTCCCTCCCGGATTTTCCACATCCCCTGGATTCCCAGTATTTCCCGGTGCAGCCGAAGTGTTTGCACCCGGCTTTCCTGTCTCCAAAGGCTTTGTCGGCTTTTGAGGCATCGGCGTAACTTTTGCCTTGGACGGCACAGTTATCGTCGCCTTTACCTTAGTCGTCTTTTTCTTCCACTTGCCGCCCTTCTTCACCCGGTAAGTAATCGTGCAATATACTGCGCTCTTCCCTGCTTTCAGTGCCTTCACCTTAGCAGTTTTCGCTTTTTTCTTCTTTGCCTTGCTGCCGCTAAGGGTCACTTTTAATACGCTCTTCTTCTGTACTTTCCACTTCGTCTTAAGTACCTTTGCCCCCTTCGGCATCTTCTTCACTGTCAGCTTCGCTGTCTTGCCCTTTGCCAACGTCAATTTCTTTTTCTGAAATGCCGGCTTACTGGCAGCTTCAGCCATACGGCTAACATTGATGGTGCCAAAAATCATTGCAAAAGTCAGCAATATCGCTATTGCAGACCTGCAAAATCCCTTTCGCAACATCCCCTTCATTTGCATGCTCTCCTTTCAAATGTCATCCATTAGAAGACAGTGCAGAACAGCCACCGCCCTCTAACAACAATAATTATCATCATAAATGTAACATGGAGAATAGGAAAAATCAAATAAATTTTTTATAAATTCGTATTCAATTGCTATTTTAGGCCAGAAAATAGGGCGTTCCTTAAACAGGCAAAACTTATCCATGCCGACTTGAACGACAAAGATTACGCCCCCAACGACATTTCCCAAAAACAAACATTCCAACTAAAATCTTACCATTCACAATGATTTCCTATAAGAAAAAGAGCAGAATCGCATATGCAATGCATACAACGATTCTGCCTTTTTTACAATTACCATGATCGGCACTCTTTGACTTTATCATTATAAATCAACAAACATACCTATCTATGCTGAGTTCTACATTTGTTTGCTTTGACCAGTAATCTGACACATTTTTACTATTAGGAGTATATGTCACGCTGATTTCTGGTCCCCCAAGGCTAAGCGATAAACCTACCGATAAATCACTGCCACTATATGATTTATTTCCATGTCTGTAAAAACTTACAAAGTCCACATATTTACTATCTCTCTTAAGCATTTTTGCTTTAATGCTGCATGTTTGCGCAATAACAGTCTGCTTATGCACTAAATTTATTGCCGCCTCATATAGATTATTTTTCAAATTTACACTATAGCAATTTTATTTTTTATCATTCTATCTCTCCTTTTCCCTTTTGAATAATAACTACTGAAACTGATAATGACTTTCTCCAATTTCCATGGATTTCAGATTCTCTACTTGCAAGATACATTTAGATTCCCATAAGGTGATATATTTGCGTGATGCACGACCATGATAAGGTTCATCTACCATAAATCTTTTCACATTTTGCTCTTTCCCATTCTTATATGTGAGCATCATCTCCTTCTCCAAAATATTTTTTCCATCCTCATACCAAATGCCCAATTTTGATATATGGAAATTCTTTGCCCCATCACAAACTAATACACTGCCATCAGGCTGCTGAAAGGCCTCCCAGCCATCCCCTGCCCCGACCTCTTGCTTCTTCTCATACACAACTGTCTTCGGTGCGATATAAATATCCGCCAATATATTTTTTTCTTGGGATTCAAGTTTTCCATCTACTATCTGAAATCTCAAATCATTGCGAAGGTTTGTATAATTTATTGAACAACAAATATATGTGATTCCATCCTCATAGTACGACTTATGCATTGTAGATAGTGGCAAGGACGGTCCAAATTGAATTGCTTGCGCATCATTGACATCGCCAATCAACGCATTATTATCATTCGCAATCTTCCTATTCTTGCCATCCTTGGGCCATGCTGCCAAGATGCATGAAAAAAATCCTCTGCCTTGTTTGCTATCCGTGACTTGCACCGCATATCTATCATTTTGATAAACCTCTTTTCCTTGTGAATCCACCTTATGATTTAATTCCGAATAAATCGTTCCCTGCAATCTCTCATCCAATGAGTTTGACTTCTTTGGAGCAGAACATCCAGACATAGAAATGAGAATCACAAGACATAATAGTGCGTTATAGAAAATACGCCTTATTTTCATGAAAACCCTCCTCTAGAAACAGCAATAATATTAATCCAATCTTTCTCGCTTCTTACATCTCGAAACATGATTGCTCTAATATCATATAACTAAAATTTGATTTTGATACGATAATATTCAAAAACATATTTTACTTTTTTAAATTCTTTTTTTCATCCTATTGATTGCCACTACACTACTGTTATCGTTGACTCCTAGGCAAATAGGCATTACATCCCTAACGAAATGTTACAAAGACAGTTTCTAAAAATTACAATATTGCAGGGGGTTCCGAAAAACCCCCTGCTCCATTTCGTCCATATTTAATCTATTCTTTCATATTCCTACGCATACTTTACCGTGCTAATCTTCACGCCCGGCCCCATCGTGCTGGCGAGGGACACGCTTCGATAATACTGCCCCTTAGCCGCTGACGGCTTCGCCTTCGTAATCGCTTCCATCAGTGCATCCACGTTCTGTGTCAGCTGTTCCTCCGTGAAGGAAACCTTGCCCACCGGCACATGGACGATATTCGCCTTATCAAGCCTGTACTCTACCTTACCAGCCTTGATATCCTGAACAGCCTTGGTGACATCCATCGTCACAGTACCAGCCTTCGGATTAGGCATCAGACCCTTAGGTCCTAACACGCGGCCGAGACGTCCAACTACACCCATCATATCAGGAGTGGCAACAACCACGTCGAACTCAAACCATCCATCGTTCTGAATCTTAGGAATCAGTTCGTCGCCACCTGCATAATCAGCCCCGGCTGCCAATGCCTCATCTACCTTCTCGCCCTTTGCAAATACGAGAACGCGAACCTTCTTGCCCGTTCCGTTCGGCAATACCACAGCGCCACGAATCTGCTGGTCAGCATGGCGGCCATCTACGCCAAGCCTGATGTGCGCCTCTACCGTCTCATCAAACTTTGCAGTAGCCACTTCCTTGATTAATTTCACAGCCTCTTCTACTTCGTACTGCTTTTCTCTGTCAATCTTCTTTGCAGCCTCTGTATATTTCTTTCCTCTTTTCATAATAAATTACCTCCTAGTGGTGTTAACGGCGGGTCCAAGACACAAATCGTGTCGCCTCCCACAACGTCCAATTTCCATAACAGTCTTTTTATGCGATATCAACAATCTATGGGATTTTCATTCATGCTGGTTTCGCCAGCACCGACAATCTCATAGACAAAACATCAAGCCACTGCCGTTTCGCAGCATTGCTTCCAATCTAGTCCACAACTTCCACGCCCATGCTGCGAGCCGTACCTGCAATCATGCTCATAGCCGCCTCCAATGTGGCCGCATTCAGGTCAGGCATCTTCGTCTCAGCAATTTCCTGAATCTGCGCCTTAGTAATCTTTGCCACCTTGGTCTTATTCGGTACGCCAGAACCAGACTGAATCTTGCATGCCTTCTTAATCAGCACTGCTGCCGGAGGCGTCTTTGTGATAAAGCTGAAGCTCTTATCCTGATATACAGTGATAACTACGGGAATCAGCATTCCCTCCTGTCCAGCTGTCTTTGCGTTAAACTCCTTTGTAAATGCCACGATATTGACTCCGTGCTGACCCAGGGCAGGACCAACAGGGGGTGCTGGTGTCGCCTTTGCAGCAGGAATCTGTAATTTAATATATCCTTCGACTTTCTTAGCCATGTTAAAATTTCCTCCTTGTTCATATTCCACAATCTAATATGTGGTAAACTTTCATTTCAGAACGTACGCTTACACTGCCTCAACATCATTGAAACTGATTTCAACCGGAGTCTCCCGGCCAAACATATCAATGTTAATCGTAACCATTCTGTTCTGGTGGTCAATCTGACGGACAGTACCCGTGGTATCCTCCCAGACGCCGGATTTCACCACAACAAGATCCCCAATACTAAAGGGAACATTGGGTTCGTCCACTTTAAGCCCCATGCTTGCCATCTCCTCATCCGAGAGGGGCACCGGCTTCGATCCTGGCCCGACAAAGCCCGTAACGCCTCTGGTGTTGCGGACAACGTACCAAGTATCATCATTCATAATCATATTAATCAGAACATACGCCGGGAACATCTTCTTCTGAACTGTCTTCTTCTCATCATTCTTCTCTTCCACCACATTCAGCATAGGAACGGATACCTCGAAAATCTGATCTTGCAGATTCCGATTCTTAATCGTCTTCTCAATATCCATCTTCACCTTATTCTCATACCCTGAATAAGTATGAGCAACATACCAATGCGCTTCATTTTCTGCCATAAGTCTATCACCCTTATCCTATCTGAAGAACCTTATCAAGACCCATCTTGATTGCAAAATCAAGCAGGGCAATGACAGCGCCCAAAATCACACTTACAATTACGACTGCGGTAGTCTCCCTGACAATCTTATCCTTGTCCGGCCATACAATTCTCTGAAATTCCGCCTTCAGGGATTTAAAGAAACCGCCTTTTTTCTTACCATTTTTTGCAGATTCCTTCTTCTCGCTCTGCTTCACTTCTTCCTTCTTGATTTCAGAATCTCCCATAATTCACATTCCTTTCATGCACACAGACTATTTCGTCTCCTTGTGTAATGTGTGTCTTCTACAGAATCTGCAATACTTCTTTGTCTCCATTCTGTCAGGATGGTTTCTCTTTTCCTTTGTCGTATCATAATTGCGCTGCTTGCACTCTGTACACGCTAAAGTAATTTTCACTCTCACGACTATTTACCTCCTATCTGTATTATTTGCGACTGCCTGTGGCAGTCACGCCGAACCGCATATAATCCGGCTTTTCGCCCATTTTTAAATCAGGCATAAAAAAAAGACTGTTACATCGCCCATCTACTATACCATACTACACTTTTCCAGTCAAGCATAATATCATATTTTGTCACGGCTAAGGACTGAACCCAAAAGAATAAGGGAACATATAAGGCATCCGGAGCCGTACTGGCGTAACCGTATTGACAGACATGCAATTTCTGTCTACAATCTTAATACAATGGCGCCGGAATTAAAATCAGGCAGCAATGCATGTCTACACGCAATTCGCTATCTGCCGGCTTCAACCGCCATGCCTAATTCAATCACACCCTCATTTATAATAGGAAAGGAAAGCCATATGAACCAAACCAGCATCTCCCCCGACCAAAAGCATTCCTCCATTTCCCGCATTTCTAAATTGCGTCGTGGAGACATCATTCTTCTCGCAGCAATCCTTGCTCTGGCACTGCTTCTTTTTCTCAGTTACCGCTTCTTTTTCCAGAAGCCCGGTGCCGCAGTGGAAATCACAGTAAATGGAACGCCCGCCAAAACCCTTCCCCTGAACGAAAATACCACCTACAAAATCGCCACAGAGAATCAAGGAAATTCCCACGAAAATATTTTGGAAATTCAGAATGGATACGCTTCCATCACCCGTGCAGACTGCCCAGACAAACTCTGCGTACACCAGAAAAAAATCAGCAAAAAGGGAGAGACCTTGGTCTGCCTGCCCCACAAAATTGTAGTTTCCGTCATTACCTCCCATGAGAACAGCGTGTTTGATGGCATTGCCCATTAAACAAAAAAGATGCCAATTAAATCAAAAAGGCATGGAAAGATGCCAATTAGCGCATCCCCCATGCCTATCTGCATGAAAAACAAAAAGATAAACTAAAAATAGGAATTAAACAGCAACCCGCTATACAGCGAACTGATATAAGAGTATCCCCTCGGCGGCTTCTCAAAATTAGGATAACTCACAATCTGCTTATCAATATATTCCATCGGATTAATCTTCACCGCATCGCTCTTCGCCGCCAGCCGCATTACCAGAGAAGAATCTGCACCGAACAATTCCTGCATCTCGCCATTCTCCACCGCTTGGGAAGCCAGAGAATCATCCATCTCCATAAAGCCATCCTGATCAAAAGTCAGGCCATAGGATTCCATCACATTCTTATACGGCTCCACCAGCCCCTTCAATTCCCGAAGCAATTTGGATGGCGTGCCCGTAACCTCCTGATAAGCCACATTGTGCCCTACCAATTCATTATAGTTAGAAATAAAGGCACTCACGCCGCCCAAAATCAAGTCGCTGTCCGGCCGGTAGCTTACCGTGGCTTCTGTTTCGGATGTATTCCGAAGCGTCACCTTCACCGCTCTTCCCAGAGTAAAATCATTAGACATGGAACTCTTTTCCGTCCCATTCAAATCAAATACGGCATTCTTGGGAGCCACGGAAATTTTATTCAACCCATAGTAGGACACGATCCCCCGGCCGCCGCCGTCCGAGGACTTATCCTCCAGAGAAAAACTCTCATAACCGTTGGGAGTTCCAAGCGTGAGAGACTCAATGCGCATTCCCACTTTTCCCGCCTCGGTACTATAAGGGGTTGCGTTCAGGCCAATCTTGGCCTTGGTAATAAAACTGGAAAGTCCTTGAATAACCTCCCTGTGATTTGCATCTTTTTTAATATTATACTGGAAATCATAACCCACGTCATTGACAGTAACCTTGAACTGGTAACTGCCGGCTTCCAGTCCCTTGCCCGTATCATAATACTCCTTACCTACATTGACCTGAGAATTTGCCAACTGCTTTACCCGAATAGAGAAAGCGCTGGGCAGTTGATCGCTGTCCTCCCCTACCAGTTCAGCCTCCACCTGACCCAAATCCGAAGAATGCGCCCGCTTCTTGGAAAACAGGGCATCCACAGAGTCATCTGCCAGCACATTTAAAGACTCCTTCATCTTCATGGCAGCTTCCTTCACGCCCAAAACATAGGACTGCTTCCTATCTGTAAAGTCCAACAGATAGACCGGGGAAGTTTCTGCCTGACGACGTATCTGCTTCACCACAGACCTCAGCTCAGATGACTTGTGAGCATATTTCGTCGTGTACTTCGGCTCAAAATTAGATAATAGATTATTGTATACAGCAGTATTCATAGCGACCTCTCCTTTCCATGGAATATGTCTTCATTGGCCTGCACGGAATCCTTTCCTGCATGGATGGCCAACGCTATACGCTCATTATTCCTTGCATAAGTATCTGCATAATATGCAAGCATAGTTAGTTAATAATATTTTACCTCATTTTTCCTATTTTGTCCAGACATTTTTTATTTCTTGTATAATCTTGTAAAATCACGTAGATTCATGCAAGACAAGGAATCCTACCCTAATGCCACATCCAATGCCATCATTAGCACGAACCCCACCGCAAATCCGATGACAGCCACCTTGCTCTCCCGCTCCTGACAGGCAGACAGGGGCATCTCCTCCCCCATCATTCCCTCCTCCTGATGAATGGATGGCAGCAATTCCTCCACCACCACATAAACCATGGCTCCCGCCGCAAAGGACAGCAGGTATGGCAGCAGAGGAACCACAAGCTCGGTAAGTTTCAGGGTAATAACCGCTCCCACAGGCTCCACAAGTCCAGATAACACGCCCAGGCAGAATGCCTTTCCCTTGCCAAAGCCCAGGCTGCGCAGAGGCATGGAGATAATCGCTCCCTCCGGCACATTCTGTATGGCGATGCCCACCGCCAGCGCAAAAGCCCCCGCCATGGTAATGCTGCTGTCATTTAACAGGGCACCCGCAAAAGAGACGCCCACAGCCATGCCCTCTGGCAGATTGTGCAGCGTCACCACAAACACCATCATGGAAACTTTCTTCCCGCCGCCATTTCCTTCTGCCAGAAAATGCTTCTCCGACTGCAGCCGCCCCAGCAGGCCATCTATCAATAGCAAGAAAAGGATTCCTAAGGAAAAGCCCGTCGAAACTGTAATCCATGCGATGCAGCCCTTCTCCTCTGCCATATCTATCGCCGGAATGAGAAGGGACCATACCGAAGCCGCTATCATCACCCCCGAGGCCACGCCAAGAAGAACCTTCTCCACCCTCCGGCACAGATGATTCTTCATCAAAAATACCATCGCCGCCCCAAAGGCAGTTCCCAAAAAAGGGATTGCAATTCCCCCGATTAAATGCATAAAATTCCTCATTTCAAAATAACACTTATGGTTATTCTATGCATAGGGGCGGGGATTGCCACAAGGAATAAAAACTATTTTTGCATCACATCCCCTCATCCCTCCAACTGATACTGGGACATGTACAATTCATAGTACCGCCCCTTCTTCTCCAGCAGTTCTTCGTGGTTCCCAGCCTCCACGATCCCCCCGTCATCAATGTACATAATGCAGTCCGCTTTCTGTATCGTAGACAGCCTGTGGGCGATGATAAAGGAAGTCCTGCCCTGCAGCAGGCGGTTCAGCCCCTCCTGCAGCACCAACTCCGTCTCCGTGTCGATGCTGGAGGTAGCCTCATCCAAAATGAGAATTGCAGGGTTGGCAAGAAGCGCCCTGGCAAAGGATATCAACTGCCGCTGACCCGCCGACAGGCGGCTGCCCCGCTCATTTACCTGGCTCTGGTAGCCATCCTCCATCTCCATGATGAAGTCATGGGCGCACACCGTCTTAGCCGCCTGAACCACTTCTTCATCCGTAGCCTGATCATTTCCATATCGAATGTTATCCATAATGGTGCCGCTAAAAATAAAACTGTCCTGCATCATCACGCCCATCTGGCTTCTCAAGGAATGCAGCGTCACCTTTGCAATATCCTGCCCATCCACCAGCACCCTGCCAGAGTCCGTATTATAGAATCGGCTAATCAGATTGACAATGGTGCTCTTTCCGGCTCCGGTAGGCCCTACAAAGGCAATGGTCTCTCCCTTCTCAACCCGGAAGCACACATCATGGAGCACTTCCACCCCATCCTCGTAGCTGAAATCCACATGGTCAAACTCCACATCGCCTCGGATGGGAGGCATTTCCACAGCGTCCGGCGCATCCTTTACCTCCACCGGCTCGTCGATAGTCTCAAAGATCCTTTCCAAATAGGACACCGCCGTAATCACGCCATTGTAGAAGTTCGCTATCGTATTAATCGGTGCCCAGAATCGGCTGATATAGGCGGTAAACATAATCAGCACGCCAGTCTGCACGCCGTGGAGATTGCCCCCGGCGATGTAATTCACCCCCAGCACATAGATAAAGGAAGTGGTCACCGTGGAAATCAAATCCGTCATAGGCCCTAGGGCAAATCCATAATAACTGGCCCGCATCCAAGCATTCCTATATGTATTGCTCAAATGATTGAATATGCGGATATTCTCCTTCTCCCGCACAAACGCCTGAGTCACGCGGATGCCATTGATATTTTCCGCAATGTAGGCATTCAGGTTGGACTGCTTGTTGCTCTGGTTCTGCCATGCCCGGCGCTGCCCCTTCTTAATGATGATGATGAAGAGGAACAACACCGGAAGGCCGCAGAGACAAATAAGCGTCAGCCTCACGCTGGTACTCAGCATAAAGAAAATAATGAACACCAGACTGAACAAATCGGTAATGGTATTTAATATTCCATTGGATAAAATGTCACTCAGGCTGTTGACATAATTCACCACCCGAACCTGAATCTTTCCGTGGGGCCGCTCATCGTAATAGCTGAATGGCAGTTCCTGCAGATGGGAAAACAATTCTTCCCGAAGCTGATGGATAATGTCCTGCCCCACGGATACGGTCAGCGTAATCTTAATCTTAATGCACAGTACCACGTAGATGGAAAATGCCGCCGCCAGCACCGAGAGAAACACAATCCCCTTGATATCCCCCGCCGGAATGCAATCGTCCATCTCCATCTGCATAAATTTCGGGATAAATGTTGCCAGCAGGGAGGAAGACAACATGAAAAATAATGCCAAAAACATTTTCTTCTTGTGAGGAATGATGTATTTTTTCAGCCGTATTACCTGATTGATGTCAAACTTCTCCTCCAGAGCCTCATCCACGTCAAATTTATTTCTAGCCATCCTTTCACCTCATTTCAGCATTCTATCTAATATGCCAGCGCAGCTGGCACAAACAGCGGAAGAATGCTGCTTTTGCATTCTTCTTAGGTACGACCGTAGTTTTGTCTGGCGAGGTATTGTCAAGCCTGGCAAAACTTCGCACCTTTTTTACACACTTTCCATTGCGGGAAACTGGTGTCGGCACACCGTGGCATAATAACCGTTCCGTGCCAGCAGTTCTTCATGGGTTCCCCGCTCAATAATCCTGCCCTCGTCCAATACCAGTATCAAATCCGCCTTCATGATAGAGGACACCCGATAGGCAATGATAAAAGTGGTGCAGGAATGATTGATTTGCTCCAGCTGCTTCTGGATATAGTTCTCCGTCTCCATATCCACAGCCGAAGTGGTATCGTCCAGCACCAAAATCGCCGGATCCTTCAGCAATGCCCTGGCCAGTGATATGCGCTGCTTCTGTCCCCCGGACAGTCCCACGCCCCTCTCTCCCACGATGGTGTCATAACCGTCAGGCATCTCCTTGATAAAAAGATTGGCATCTGCCATCTTCGCCGCCGCCTTCACCTCTTCCAAGGTGGCATCCGGCTTTCCATAGGCAATATTTCCCTCTATGGTATCCGAAAATAAGAACACATCCTGCATGGCAATCCCGATATTGTCTCGCAGTTCATACAAATCCATGTCTTTGACATTGACGCCATCCACCAGAACTTCTCCCTCCGTCACGTCATAGAAACGGCAGAGAAGGTTCATCATCGTAGACTTGCCAGACCCGGTAGTGCCGATAATCCCCACCGTCTGTCCTGCCTCCACATCAAAGCCAACCTCCTGAAGCACATCCTCGTCCTCCACTTTGTAGGACACATTCCGGAAAGAAATATCCCCCCGC
>CASGVX010000045.1 GCA_949346185.1 uncultured Lachnospiraceae bacterium | reverse complement strand
ATATTCCAACTTTTATCGCCCCATCTGGTTTGTCAGAATACACTTATCTTTTAGTAGTAATATCCAAAAGAAACAAGAGAATCATATCATTTTTTCGTGAATGTGTCTATTTTTTAAATGGCAAAAACTGTTAAATTTTTCTAAAAAAATGTTAAAAATATATAACTTTGCCTTTCCAGCCCCAGCAATGCGCCCCTCCCAAATGAAATAACTGAAAGCACCTGACAGAAAACCGTTATTCCACTGTCAGATATTCATATTTTTCATGAACCGCCATCTTGAAATCCTCCATGGCCTTCTCCTCGTCCTTGGTACCCTGCACATACTCCTTGACCTGAGCATCCCACATATCATTAATGTCCTTATCCTCTGCCGTCACGGTAGAGGTATCAATGCCTTCGGCAAGGGGAAGGTAGAACTCCATGAAGTTCTGCTCTGCGAGCGGATATAGTTTGTCGCACTCCGCCGTATTTGTCAGTTTCTTGACCACTTTCTTGTTATTGACAAAATCACTATTCATCCTGCTGATTTTCATCATGGACTCTTGCTCGCAGGTAAAATATTTCATAATCTTTCCCGCCAAGCCCTTATCTGTACAGCCTACCGTGGCAGCCAGCCCGGTACCTCCCCAATAAAAATTCTGGGGACCTCTCACGAGAATGGTATTCTCTACCCAGGGATTTGCCTGCTCCTTGCCGTCTCCCCCCAGACTCCGATATGTGAACCAGGGGCAGCCCGTGTATGCCAGCGCAGCATTGCTTATTCTGCCGTCCCCCACCATATTGGCCATCCAGTCCGCACTCCATTGCTCCGTGTCAAAGGTGAGTTCTCCCTCATACATCTGCTTCGCCACATCCATGTACCGCTTCATCTGGTCATCTATCTGTATGGATTGGGATTCCCCCTTATCTTTGCTATCATACCAGCCAGTCTTGCGGGCATTGGAAAAGATACGGAACACATCCGTGTAGCCGGATAGCAGCTTCACCTTGCCGGAAGAATCCTCATTCAGTTTCTGAGCCGTGGCGAGAATCTTATCCCAACTGGAGAAATAATCCTCCTGCAGCACTTCGGGATCATCCGTTCCCAAATACTGCTTGCAGAAATCTGCCCTCAGCTGCCAGCATCCCGGCGTAGCCTGCCAGAACAGCGCCTTCACCTTGCCCTCTCGATTCATGCCCAAATCCACATTATAAGAATATTGATCCGCATAATCCGTCTGCTTGATTCCCAGATCATCTACTGGCAAAAGGGAATCCCCTTTCACATATTTCAGGACGTAGTCCACCTCCAGCCCCATCAAATCCGGATACAGGCTGCTGTTTGGATTATTGAGGATATCATCCAGCTTATCCTGATAATAATCAGAGCCCTCCGTATTTACAAATACAATGCGTTTGTATTCCTCCGGATAATCCTCCTTGAAAGTCCCATCCAAAATCTTCTTGATATCATCATCCCATCCCCAAATCACAAATGCATCCTTCGCATCCGCATTCCCTATCACCGTATTGTCAGGAATCTCCGTTGCCTCCACATTTGACGCATCGGCATCCTCCTCTCTGGAAGAATCCGAGCCTCCGCAGCCCGTCAGAATGCCTGCTGCCATCACAGAGCATAAAAGCATGCCCAACATCTTTTTTCTCATTCATTGCCCTCCTCTAAATCATATTTTTTCTTCATGCGCTCCAATATTTTCAGCATGGGAATCCCCGCCACCAGAAGCAGCGCCGCCGTAGTGCCCCCATGCACCAAATCCATGGGCAGCCCCGACAGATAGATTGCCAGCAAGTTCTGCCGATTCACCTCATAGGATCCCATGAGAAGGGAAGCCGGATTCATGATGCCCCCATAAAAGCACAATACTCCAATCAGTCCATAGACCGCCATGGAAATCCTACGCACTCCCAGCGCCGCCTTCCCGAACCTTTCCCCATGCATCAGCAGGCCGGCAAAAAGCCCCACCAGTCCCATGGCCAACATCTGCCAAGGCGTCCATGGCCCCTGTCCGAACATCATGTTGGATGCCAGCATGGACATGGCTCCCACAAGGAAACCGCTCTCTGCCCCCAGGCTAATCCCTGCTACAATAGCAACAGCCGCCATAGGCTTCATACTGGGAAACATGTAAAAGGCACATCGCCCAGCCACCGCAATGGCGGCCAGCACTGCCACCACCACCAGTTTCTGCACCTTGGGAGGCTTTCTTTCCCAGATGCGGAAAAAGGGAAGCAAGGCATAGATTACCATTCCCAAACTGATGAGAAGATATCTCCGGTCATGGAAAAAAGTCATTCCCAGCCACAAAAGAGCAGGATATAGCACGAAAATCCCAGCGATATAACTCGCCATGCGTCCTCTCATAGGAGATATCCGGCGACTTTCCGCCCATCGCTCCGCCTCATCAGAATATCTACTATCCTTGGATTCTTCATTCCCGTCAGGATATCCACCTTCTTCTTTCTCTTCTGCCCCATCAGAATATCTGCCTTCCTCGGCTTCCTCTCTCGTGCCGGAATATCTGGCATTTCCAATCTCAGACATACCGCCATAGCCTTCCGCATCTCGAACCAGCGGAGCCTTCCTCTCTCCGCAAATCTCGGCATCCCCATTATTTCCCGGTAGCACTGCCAGAACATCCTCCGCCGTCACCGCCCAAGGGATACTTTCTCTGCTCATGCGCTGGGCGGCAGTGGTATAAAAATGATTCTGGCAGAAAAAATCTCTGGCAGGCAGCAGCCCTTCCAGCCTTCCCCGGAAAAAAATCCCTGCCCTGTGAGCATAAGACGCCGCAAACTCCAAATCATGGGAAACCATGAGTATGGTCTTCCCCTCCCCTGCCAGCGCCTCCAATATCTCCCCCACCAGCCCCTTATCCATGGCATCCATTCCCTTGGTAGGCTCATCCAGCAAAATAATACTTGGTTTTTTTATAAGAATCTTTACCAGAGCAACTTTCTGCTGCTCTCCCCCACTAATATCATAGGGATGGCGTGCCAAGATGCCATCCAGATGAAACCTCTCTATCCACCGCCGTCTCTCCTGACAGTTTCCCGCCAGTTCCCGTTCTACGGTCTCCTCTTGAAAAATAGAAGTCGCATCCTGAGGCAGCAGCGCCATACGCCCCTCAATGGGAACCTTCCTCACATCCACCCATTTTCTCCCATTCTGCAGAAGCACCTTCCCCCCTCTTGCGGGCAATAGCCCGGACATCATGCGCAGAAGGGTGCTCTTTCCGCTTCCATTCCCCCCTAGGATGGCTAGGATTTCCCCTTGCCCCGCCTCAAATGACGTGTCACAAAGCACATCCCGGTCGCCGCCGGGATAGCGAAAGCGGAGATTCCTCACCTTCAGGATGGGCAGAGGCCGCTTATTTTCTTCCGTAATCATTTCAATCCTGTGGGTTTCTTCCCCATTTAAAGCAAACTCTCCCTGTCCCTCTAATTCCTGCCGCAACCATTCCCTCCCCTGAGCAATGGTGCAGGGACACCTTTTGCTACTGCGGGACTGCAGGTAAATCCGCATGGGAACTGGCATCGCCATATAAAACCCCGCTCCCCTGTGCCGCAATTCCCTTCCAATGTACTCCGGACTGCCCTGACCGACTATCCTTCCCTCCTCCATGTAAAGAAGTTCGTCGCCATAGGAAATCACTTCCTCCAGCTGATGCGCCGAGAGAAGCACCGTCATGCCCATCTCCCTCTGGATTCGATACAGTGTGTGGAGAAACTCCCCCGCAGCCATGGGGTCAAGCCATGCCATAGGTTCATCCAGCAGGAGAAGCTTAGGACGCAAAGTTAATACGGCCGCCAGATTGAGAAGCTGCTTCTGCCCCCCGGACAGCCGGGACACCTCCCGGTCAAACCACCGCTCTATTCCGAAATAAGCTGCCAGTTCCGCCACCCTTAGATGCATGACATCCTGACTAAGCCCCAGATTCTCCATGCCAAACACCAATTCATGCCATACCTGATCCGTGACAATCTGATAATCCGGATGCTGGAAAACGAAGCCAATTTCCTCCTCCGGCACGCCCCTGTGCAAACTCCCCCTCATTGTCCCCTTGGGCATCAGAGCTGACTTCATATGGCGCAGCAGCGTGCTCTTGCCGCAGCCGCTCTTGCCGCAGAGAATGTAAAATTTCCCCTCCTCCAGCGTCAGGTTCACTCCCCGCAGTATCTCGTCTTTTTCCCCGGGATACGCAAAATGCAAATCCTTGATCGTAACAACCTCCAAAGCCATCCTCTGCCTCCTGCTACCATTGTCATATCTCGTCAAGCCAACAACCCCGCTGCAAGTACCGGAAGTCAAATATCTTTACCAGCGTCCTTCAGCAATATTTCCTCTCCCATCTCCCACGCCGGATTTCCTGCACGCACCCCATCATCACAGGGAGAAGGCACAGCAAGCCCCAGCTCGCATAAGTAACGACGCTCCCCGCATCTCCTCCCAACGGCGCAATCCGAATCGCAGGATTATAATATGCGCTTCCATAGCCTAGGATAAATCCCCATAGAGAACACGCAGCCAAGAGTATCATTAGAGCTAGGGCAAGCCAATCCCGCCATTCCATGGAGTATTTGCCGTAGGCAGTTCTCCTGCCCGAACCATAGCCCCGCGCCCGCATGGAATCTGCCATCTCTATGCCGCTTTCCAAGGACCAAGTCAGGAGCATGGACAACTGCTTCCCCCCGCTTCTCAATCTGGAACGCAGCCGCCTCTCCTCCCCCATGCCCAAACTTCGCCTTCCCTCACGCATCTTCTCATGCTGGTGCCTGCATCTGGGAATAAAGCGCAGGGTGATAGACAGAGCAAGGGACAATGCCGGGGAGCACCGCCCCAGCAGATACACCCAGCGATCCATGGTCATCACCTGATTGATCGCAGAAAACCACGCCATGGAAGTCCAGAGCATCCATGCCAGCACGCCTCCATATGCCAGAGCCTCCAGCGTGACTGCCCCGGTCTTCAAATAATATACAGGCGTCACGCCATAATGGCTAAATGCCCCATTCCACACAATGACCAAAGCCGTCATGGGAAGCATGCAGAACACCTGAAACCGCAAAACCCTCTTCCAGCCCCTGAGCCACAGAGAATAGCCCAGCGCACCTAGGAAAGAACATCCAATCACTGCGGGATGGGGCAGCATGATGCTCACCAGAATCACGAACGCAAAATAAAGCAACTGCACTCCCGGATGAATCTCCAAAAAAATATCCCGATCCATTTTATAAATCCTTTCCCCTGTCACAGGTAAATCTCCAGGCAATCACGTCTCCTTCCTGCACTTGGTACTTGGAACATCCCCTGCCGGGCTGCCTGCCGTTTACCGTATAGTTCCAGCCAGACAAATCCCCGCAATCAAATTCATACAGTTGATGGATTCCCTCCACATAATACGTGCCATACATAGGCGTATATGCGGCCTCCAGATGGATATTCCTTTCCCGGCACACTTGATACAGCACATCATATGCGCTGGTACCTGGCTTGACCGTCACCTTTGTCTTTTTTAGAATGATGCCATCCTTCGGCACGTAATCTTTCTTGCTCTCCTTCAGTTTCGACATGTGAGACAAAATATTTTCACAGTCAATGGACACAAAGCAATGAATGCCTTCGCCGTCCTTTTTTTCCTCCTCCCTCTTCCCCTTGTCTCCGAAATCCTCCTCCTGAGATGGTTCTTTGTCCTCCCGCTCTATGCTAGGTGAATGTTTCACGTTGCTGGACTGCCTAGAAATTGTCTTATTGTTCTTCGCACTGCTTTTCTTAGATTCCGACTTGGAATTTGATGTGCGGCTTTTGTTTTTTTTCGATGGTCTGCTCGTACTCTGATTTGACTTATCATCTGCTGCTTTATCTGCCGAGCCTTTCGTGGATTTTGAAGAGACATCTCCACCGGGCTGGAAGCTTTGCTGCGGGTGCCCCGTCTGAGGTGAATTTCCTTCCCCTTCGCCCTCCGGGGTTTCTGCGCCGCCCCCCGCACCCTCCGTCTGCCCTCCCGCTTCGGAAGAGCCCGTTTCCGGACTAGGACTCTGCCCCTCCTGCCCCGCCAGATACCTCTCATCCATCTTCGTAATCTGATCCCCGCCCCCACTGACACCGCATCCCCACAGCATCATAGCCAGGCAAATCATCCAGGCAAGCAGCCATCTCCCATAAAATATGCCGCTCTTCTTACCAGCCCTCCTATTGCTTTTTCCAAATTGATGATTCAATCTCAACACCCTCTCTTTACATCTTTTATTTTACAACGCCAATGCTATCATATTCATTGCATCAAACCTTCTTTATAGAATAACATAAATCCCTTAAAAAGCAAACTTTCCAATGCTTTTTTCATTGCCTTTTCCAACAATGCATGATAGAATTTTACTGTATATTAAAAGCAGTGCGCCAAATGCTCAAGCATGCAGCATGCTCGTTCACTTGGCTTTACTTTTGCAGCAAAATATCAAACAGTTTTGGTCATCCATTTCTCAGAATGAACTCCAAAACCAGCATCGAACCAGAAACGGGGGTTACAACTATGAAATTTCATGCCACAAAAGAATACGCTAAAATCCAAGGACGGACGATATACCGTGACACCGTTCGCTATCTGGGGTATTCTGCCAGTTCTGTCTCCTTTACTTTTACCGGAAAGAATGCATATGCCACATTCCTATCTGACCCAGAGCATTTCATTCCGGAAGAGCATGCTTTTGTGGCTATCTACATAAACGATGAAAAGAATCCTGCGAAACGCATCGAACTGAATAAGTCAGAGGAAACCATCCTCCTGTATGAAGATGACACAGAAAAGACCGTCACCATCACCATTATGAAATATTCCGAGCCGGAGTATGCCATCTGCGGCATCGCATCCATCACTATTGACAGCGATAGGCTGCTGCCCCCTCCGGCACCGAAAGCCCGGAAAATACAGATTGTGGGGGACTCCATCACCTGCGGTTACGGCGTGGAGGGCAGCGTGGAGGAAATGCTGCACCGCACCTGTACCGAGAACCCAACGAAATCCTATTCCATGCTCTCCGTGCAGGCATTGGATGCAGATGCAGAAATCGTGGCTTGGAACGGAAAAGGCATCATCAGTTCCTATATCGGGGATGACAGGGATACGCCTGATGACTCCTGGCTGGTTCCCATGCTCTACGACTACGCAGATGCCGGCTGCGAGAAGCAATACTTCCGCAGGCCAAGAGAACAGTGGGAGCCTTGGGATCACAGCCGCTTCGAACCAGATCTGGTGATGGTTCATCTGGGAACCAACGATGCCAGCTATACCCGGGAAATCCCTGAAAGAAATGAGCAATTCTGCACTGCCTATGTGGCATTGCTGGAAAAAATATACCAAAAGCATCCCCAGGCAAAATTCCTCTGCATGCTGGGGCTGATGGATTCACGGCTTTGCTCCGCCGTGGAGGAAGCCGCCAGCCGCTTCCAAGCGGCGCACCCGGAAACCCTCTGCGAGTATCTTCCCCTTCCGGCGCAACTGGAAGAAGATGGATTGGGAACCTTCTGGCATCCCTCCGCTGTCACCCACGAGAAGGCGGCAAAACGAGTGATAGCAAAATCCAGAGAGATGATGGGCTGGCAGTGAGCGATTCTATTATAAAGCGGCCAGCGGTATGGCAAACTTTCGTGTATACCTGAAAGGGAACGGGGCAATATCTTAATTGATATTGCCCCGTTCCCAATAGCACCGCATGAAGCTTTACTTCTCCATCTTCCAGAATGCCGCAGAATAGGGCGGCAGCTCGCTTCCACCGCCAAAATCATGGGGCTGTCCCGTGAGGAGGTCCTCCGCCATGCCGCATCCCGCATCAAAGTGAGCCGTGTAGGAATCCCCTGACGCATTCACCGCCACTAGGATTCTCTCCCCCTCGCAGGCACGTTCGAAGATGCACTGATGATTGGTCAGCACGATAGAGCGATAATTTCCATAATTCAATGCCTTGCTATTTCTCTTGGCATCTGCCAATTTCTTAATCCACTCTGCCAATGTTCCAAATTCTGGCTTATCAAAGCAGGCGCGCAGGGCAGGGTCTCCCTGGCTCTTATCTGCCTTTGCTCCCCATTCGCTGCCGTAATAGACGCAGGGAATCCCCGGCATCCCAAAGCAGAGCGCATATACCAAGGGCAGATGCTTCTCATTGTTCAGAACGCTGGCAATGCGGCTCACGTCATGGTTGTCCACGAAGTTCAGCAAATGCATTCCCTTATATAGCGTCCATTCCTCTGGCCCGTACTGTCTGGCAAGAGAGTGGCAAATCTCAAACAAATTCATGCTATTTAGGCTGGAATGCATCCCATGATAGCATTCATAGTTCGTGACAGAATGACACATCTCCTCATTCGCCCACTGCTTGTAATCCCCATGCAGCGTCTCGCCCACCAGAAAGAAATCCTCTTTCAGGGAATCCGTAAACTGTCGAAGTCGCTTGAGGAAATCCTTGTCCAGGCAATACGCCACGTCCAATCGCAATCCATCAATATCAAATGCATCCACCCAATATTTCACCGCATCAAAAATATGCTGAATCACCTCTTCATTTCTAAGGTTAAGCTTCACTAAGTCAAAATTCCCCTCCCAGCCTTCATACCAAAGCCCATCATTATAGTGGGAATTTCCACCAAAATCAATATGAAACCAATCTCGGTATCTGGATTGCTCCCGGTTCTGAAGGACATCCTGAAATGCCCAAAATCCCCGGCCCACATGGTTGAACACCCCGTCCAGCACGATTCTCATATCCGCCTTGTGCAGTTCCTCGCACACTTTGGCAAAATCCTCATTGGATCCCAGCCTGCAGTCAATCTTCTTGTAATCCCTCGTATTGTATCCATGGGTATCCGACTCAAATAATGGCGAAAAGTAAATAGCATTGGCTCCCAGCTTACCGATATGGGGAATCCAATCCATCACCTTGAGAATGCGGGGCTGCAAATCCCCATCATTCTCAAAAGGCGCCCCGCAAAACCCTAAGGGATATATTTGATAAAATACACTTTCATATGCCCACATTGTCATATCCTCCTAATTTTGAATATTCATAAAACGTTCCCATTCTTCAATGTCATGCTTCGCCCTAACCTCAAAAGTATAGGTGCGTTCCTCCCCATCTAGCAGAAAGCGATATAATTCTCCCGACCTGTCCAATTGAAATATCACGCTGCCAGCCAACTCCTGATACAGACCGGAAATCTCTTCCCCGGGTATCGCTTCATCCTCCTGCTGCTCCTTCAAATTGCCATCGGCATCAAAATGCCTGTAACCTTCCCGCACCAACCTTTTTTCCCATACCTGATATAATTGCAATGTCAAGGCATTGGTTCCCATCGCCCGGATATCCCTGTTGCAGCTGTTGCTTCCCAGTATGGTCACATAGCCTAGTTCCAGATAGAGATGGCCGTTCTCCTCTCTGATTTCATTAATCTGCGCCTCCTTGAAATCAAAATGCTCTAATTCATCCTTGGTTCGATAACCCATACGCAACCTCCATCCTTCATGCCATTTTCCGCCACTCCGATGAAACTCCTGTTGTCAAATGAAATTCCACCATGAGCCTTCCTCTTCTCGACAACTATGAATAGTAACATTCTATCACCTTATATTGGAATTTGCCAGATTTAAATTTGAAAAAAGGGACTGCAACGCACCAGCCACCTTTTCATCTGCTAGCGCGACAGCCCCTTGGGTTTTTCCTTATACTTATACTTTTACTTACATCTCACCTTGCGAATCTTACTCCATGAACCGTAGTAAATCTTTTTTCTGATCCTCTTGTATCCGCGAACCCTTGCGTAATAAGTTTTGCCTTTCTTAAGCTTTCTCACCGTCTTAGAGGTCGTCTTGACTTTCTTGATTTTATACCTCCTGACTGATTTAGTAAATTTCTTATTCCGGGCAACTTGAACTTGATAACCATTTACTCGCTTATTTTTAGCCCACTTCAACTTAATCGTCTTCGTCTTCGGGCTTGTAAGCTTCTTAAATTTAATCTTAGCGATTTTGATAGCAGAAGCCTTTGACTTATCATCCGGCTTTGAAGTAACTACTGGCTTTGTGGTTCCCCCTGGATTCGTAGTACCCCCTGGATTCGTGGTTCCCCCTGGATTCGTGGTTCCCCCTGGATTCGTGGTTCCCCCTGGATTCGTGGTTTCTTCTGGCTTCGTGGTTCCCTCCGGCTTTGCAGACCCATCTGGCTTTGTAGTCCCCTCCGGCTTTGCAGACTCTTCCGGCTCTGGCGTCACCGCTGGCTTTGAGTCCCACTCTACTGAGATGTTATAGGTTATTGATGTATATGGCACTTCCTCTCCATCTACCTTCAAAGCAAAACGGTAATTAATCCACTCAATGGTAGATTTCTCAGCGAAAAGCCCTTTTTCCTTCGTACCATAAATTAAATCTCCAATTTTTGCACTTCCCCATCCATTGGCAAGACCATTTGCGCCGTTATTTCTTGGATCGAGTTTCTGATTAACGGCTATTTCCACATCTCCCTTTTCCGTTTCTAGAGTCAAGCTCTTCACATATACACGGTAGTCTGCATTCTTGTCAGTATCGATAAATCCCAGATTAAGCACCTCTCCCTTAGAATCAAAAGTAGAAGATTTCACAGAGAAATCGCCTGACTTAATGAATTCAAGATTGGTATTCAGACTTGCATTTGGGTTTTCAACCTGCCCATGTATTGTAAACATCTGGCTTTTTACGTCTGTGTTGGACAAATCTTCCGCAGGTCTGGCAGCTTCATTGGACTTCGTAAAATTCCAACTCTTGAATTCTATTCCTTCCCCGCTAAAGACAAAGAATACATTATGATTTCTTCCTTTAAAGCTCTTTACTTCCCCACTGCCGATTTTTGTAAAATCC
>CASGVX010000044.1 GCA_949346185.1 uncultured Lachnospiraceae bacterium | reverse complement strand
GCATTTGCCAGATTTTATGCCAGTGCATTTTCCTGTGTTCTTTTTGATTGCAGCAATCTTTTTATTGGAAGAAGAGTATATCACTTTACATGATTTCTTTACATGTTTAAGTGAGAAATGAACGCTTGCTCCAACTGTGACTTTATTATATTTCTTTGCAAATGCGGGCTTTTTTCTCGCTGCAGAAGAGTTGGTTGCCGGCATAAGATAAGCCAGCATTAGTGGAATCAAAATGGATAAAAATAGAAGTTGCTTTTTCATAATTTTGGTCTGCCTTTCTGCGTTGCTTTTTCTAGGTTATTTTATATGTGCCATGCAACGCGATGACACAAATTGACTGTAAATGGTAACATTGTTTTAGTGAAGAATCGCGCATCGGGGCAATGACTGCTGCAGGTTTTGTATATCATGATTCTTGGCATTGGTATCGGTGAGAATCAGATATTCTAAATTTTTAAATCTTCCCAGAGAAGACAGATGAGAAAGATTCTTCTGGCCAGACAAATCCAGTATCTTGAGTGAGGGGATGCTTTCCAAAGCGGATAGATCAGTCACTTGATTGTTGGATAGTCCGAGAATGGCAAGGTGTTTGAGATTAGATAAATTAGATAAGTCTGAAATCACATTGCCATCTAAGTAAAGTTCTTCTAGAGCAGGAAAGATTGAAAAGGAGGAAAGCTTTTTCATTCGGTTTCCTTGGGCGAAGATGATTTTCACTGCAGAGTTTGTTTTGGGAGAGGAAGCAATATTTCGATATTTTCTGCCTGAAATATCGAGAATGGAATAGTCCTGCTGCTTTGCTGCAGGGGTTGCAGAAGCAGCGGAACTTGCCATGGGAGCAGAGGTTGCAGAGATATGTTCCGTGGGAGCAGTTGTTGCGTCAGTTCCTTTTATATCGCTGGCAGGAGTCTCTTCCTGAATGAATTGATTAGAGGGAGGGACTGCCTTCTTTTGCTGGGGCATGCTTGTTCTCCCATAGTAAATTGTGGCAGATAAAAAGATGACGCAGCAGAATGCCAGTGCTATCATAGGAGGGAAAATCTTAGATTTCTTCTTCAAGGGCTTTGTGACTTCTTTTAGGAAATCTAATTTTTCTGGGGATAAAAGAAGATCCTGGTTGGAATCATCTTGTTCATTTTTACCTTCCTCTATAGCAGAGAGAATTTTTTGACATACCTCTCGAAAGTTGAGCGAAAAGGAATTCTTTTTCTCTAATTCCGCAAGTAAATTTTCTATAAGACCTTGTAGGTCAGAAAGAATCGCCGTGTTGTCTGAAGAGGAACAGGCTTCCAATATTTTTAACAGAATTGTTAGAAAACTGAAAACATCTTGGCGGCAGTCTCTTCTGGAGAAGGTAAAGGGAAAGGTGGAAGCAGTCTTATTCTTTTTTTTCATCAGAGTATTCATAGTATGATGGGAGGAAGCAATTCTTCCTGAAGAGAAATCTCCCAGAAAAAAATGTCCTTCATCGTCCAAATAGATATTTCCGGGGGCGATATCTCCATGAATGATATGCTTATCGTGGAGGCAGGAAAGAATCTGGCTCATATCTTTAATCCACTGCACCAATTTGGAGAGTGGTAATTTTCCCATGGATAAATACTCTGAAAGGGGAAGCAATCTGGGATAGAGAGCATACACATATTCTTCTTCTACGATGAGTTCCGTGGGCAGCAGCAACAGAGGGTGATGGAGTGATTGGAGTGTTGAAAAGAGGTCCTCATCAAAATAGGATCTAGGCATAATCTTTATTACTCCTTGGGTAGGATTTGGCTGGACGATATGGGCCTTATTTATAGAAGGTGATTTCTTCTTATCCAGAGAAAAGACAATGGCATTTTCATGAAGGGATAGAAGAGAAGTAAGACGATATTCTCTTCTGATTTTTTCAGGAATGGAAGGGGTCTTTTTGCTGTAAGGCAAGGTAGCGCCTCCTTTCTGTAAATGATATATTGGTGCCGCAAAAGAGCGTCAATGTCGTTTTTTTGCGGCATGTCAGTTTCTAATGAAAAATATTAATTTTTCGTAACTCGAATCAGGCAGCTGCCGCGAGTGGCGGATTTATTTGTGCGAAAATACAAGACGGTAATGCCTTCCTTCTTTCCGAAAAGAGTGTTGCCCTGAATGGATAGGAGGGAGGAATCTGTCAGAAAATAGGTACAATCTGATAGAGAAAGAGGAGATTTTCCCAGAGATAGGGAAAGTTCTTTTTTGGTGCCTGTGGCCAGCCGTAGAAAATGTGGCTTGACGGCAAGGGCAGGCGTAAGTACCTTTTTTGTTGCTTTTGGGGAGGGCTCAGGCGTAGTGCGAGAGGGTCTCTTTGATATGGTGGAGGGTTTAGGCGATGCGTGGGTTGTCCCTTTTGGCTTTGATGAGGGCGTTTGTATTTCTGTCTTTCTCTTCGTTCTTGCTGATTTTCTGCGGGATATGCCTTTCTTGGGCTTCGGGGTGACCGTTATTTTTTTCTCGGCATTTTTTGCAGAAGATTTTTGATATTGTACCTTTATGGTACAAGTCTTGGTGGACGTGCTGGCAAATTTGAGAAAAATCCTATCGCCGGGAGAGAGGGCATCTCCGGATATTTTTTCAAAATGATACTTATGGTCTTTCTTAGGAAAGCGCAATTGATTTCCGTTTTGGGAACAAAAGGTAACCCGAATAGAAGCACTGCCTGAGAGGATATTCAGTGTATCATTCTCTTGGAATGCGACATAGTAGTATCTGTGGCTGTAGGGTGACAAGGTAATCTGATGGATAGCATTTCTCGATAGAAATACCGCTTCTGAAATTTGATTTTTCCCTTCTGCCTGCTCCTTTTCTCTTGCGGATGCATGGCAAATCAAAGGTGTGCTTTCCCTGTCTGACAGATGGCAAAATGTCAGAAGATATAGTAGGAATAGCAATCCGGAAGACAAAAGTATTAGTGTAATAAGTGAAATGAAATTATGATGCTCTTTTTCATGGGATGCATGCTTTGAAGGTAATTGTTTCATTGAATATCCTTTCTTGCTCCAAAGCTATGATCTTATGAACAGTAACAATAATTGAATTATATGACAGAATGTAAAAAAATGCTATTGGCAAAATAGAAAAAATAATCACATTAACACTGACATATGATATACAAAATACACAAATTATTAAAACTCTACGTCTGTAATTTGTAGTTCTCTTACAAAAATGGTTATGCAATTTTATATAAATTGCATAACCAATATCCTCTGCAAATCCACTAGTGTCTTAAATCCAACGAAGCAGATGTGCGATTAGACAAGTGAGATTGACTACTTATCAATGAGGCGAGACACTAGAACTACCAATTCATAATATCTGTTGTATTAGTTTGAAATATAGCTTACAAAGCGGTATCCCGCCTGCTTGAAGAGATTTTCCGCCCGCTGCAGGGACATCTTCCTCTTAGTTCTAGTTGCCGGATCCATCCAAGTAACCTGAGAGGTGGTATACTCCGTAATCAGCACTGCATGTTTATTGTCTATCATTCCGATGACGGGCTTTTCCCCGCTGACAAAATACAATACCTCGTCTAATGTACACCCTGTGAGGGCTACCGGCCGCTCAAGATGCTTCTTTAACATAGATAAGATGGATTTTCCACTCAGCTGTGAGGTGGAGGTGGTTACCTGTGCCGCTTGGAGGAGCATCTGGGCGGCGGCTTTCGTGCTGGGCGCATTTCCCTCTGGATAAGTAATATTTCCTATCTGCTTGCTGAGGAATTTGCCTCCCCTCTCCCATACAATGTGGGAATAATTATCCATCACGGTGCCCATCTGGTAATCTGCTTCCTGAATTGCTTTGGCAGCATTCGTAGTGGATTTGGAAATCTCCCCATTGGCATATATATAATATTTTATGGAGCTGTTTACCTCGTCATTGGATAGGTGAAGCGTGGTATTTTCCGTTACCATCACCTGTTTTGTGGCGGTTATGCTTGGTTTTTTCTTCAAGACAAATCCTGCGGGCAGGGAAAGGTAATTCTCCATAAGAAACTTATCCGTAACTCGAGTGGTTAGTCGCACGGATTTGGTCTTGGTAGTTTTCTGATTCATAATCGTATCATCGCTTACCCTGACAAATCTGTTATTTTTTTTCTGCACCCGTTTCAGATGAATGACGTTATCCTCTACAAATGCTCTAGTTACATACCGGTTATTTGCCCTGTATTCCCGGAGGATTTCCCCTTTACAGTTGGCTATGACTAACTTGTATGCCGGAGTGATGATATCGCCAATGGAAGACTCGTAAATGTCCTTATTGCGCACATAGCCGTATACGATATTTGAGTCGATTGTGCCCAATACTATAATGCTTTCCGAGGCGGGAGAATCCACCGTAAGGGTCTTTGAGGTATCCAAATCTAAAATGGTAATGCTATCTGCCTGCCCACTATCACCTAAATTAGACCAGACAAAAGATTTGGCATCTTTCAGCATGGAAAAATGATCCCTTGTTGCATGCTCTGTCAGATATTCATACCGTTTGGATGAGATATTGTAGGCATACACCTTATCATTGAGGGAAAAATAGAAGATATTCTTATCATTTACATAAGAAAATTCTCCAATGTCCTCTTTTAACTGCTGGTAAGTAATGGTCAGGGGAAGGTACACCCGCTCCAGAATCTGATTCTTCTTTGCATCATAATCATAGAGCAAGATGCCCACGCGTCCCTCATAATCCCCGCAATTCATATAGCCATACAGCATGAAACTGATATTTCCATTGTCCTCGATATTCAGAATGTTGATATCATGCTGATTGTAATAGTGCCTCAAATAGTCTTTTGAACCCTTGTCAAAAGAGAATACGGAGGTAATCTTATTTGTATTCAGGTTATAATACCAGAGGCTTCCGTTCCGTACAAACGCCACCTGATTATTTGATTTGCTGGAGGCCAGTTCCATGTCGGATTCCTTGGAAATGCCAATCTTAAATTCACTCTTTTTCAGCGACACCAGATTTGGGTCAAAAAGCGCCTCCGTGGTGCGTCGAAATGCCAAGAGATATATTCTGTTGCCAGAATACCGAATGCGGTAGTATTCCTTCACCGTGTAAGTTTCCATGCCGGAATCCGTCTTCATCTGAATGAAATAATTCTGGGTGACCGCAGCTGTCTCAATATTTATTTCATTGATGGTAGGCACCACGTCGGTAAGAATCTTTGGCTTTAATTTCTTCCAAGTAATCATGCTATGGCTGGAATGAATATCCACATCGGCAAAAGTGGCATCCTCATTGGTATTCGCTTCCAGATAAGAAGTGATTCGAAAATCTTTTTCTTTCCCGAAAGTGGCTTTATGAAATTTTTTTACAAATTCCAGTTTCTTGTCCAAGAAGAAATCATTGGAATAATACTTTATCCGGGTATAGAAATAAATCTTCTTGCTCACATTCGTGGTAAGCGTAATCTGAAACCCATATTCTTTGCTCGTGTCCAGTCCTCCCGTAAGTTTTAGTCCGGCGGTGCGGTAATTACCTTGGGAATCGAAGGCAGACATGGAACCATTCTCTATCACCTTATCATTGGCAATATCTAAAAGTTCAAATGTGAGTCTCTTAATTTTAGAAGAATTTTGCTGAATCTTGACAGTAAATTTCTTGCTGGTATCCAAGGGGGTGATGGATTCTCTGACGGAACCGCTATCCAGTCTGCTGCTATATCCATGCAGCATATTTACCGTATAGTCCCCTAATTGAAGATATATTATGGGAAAGGTGGAGTCCTTCATGCTGGTAGCCGTCGTGGTTGCAACGGATATTTCCGGTATCGTTCTCCCAAAATAAAAAATGGAACCCAAAAATACGAATAATAATATAATGGCTTTATATATATATCTCAAATTTAACCCTCATTTCTATACTGTTTTGTAGTAATAGTATAGTGTTTCTTTTGAGAAAAGGCAATGCTGGTTGGAACATTTTTGAAAAAAAATCATAAGTTGATATAAGTAGTTACTGTGAATAGTAACTTCAAGCAGGTGTCAGTGTGAATGAAAACACCATTCACACAGGAAGAAACGCCCATAAAATGGGCTTGCTGCAAAGCAGCATTCTTCCCCATGTTTGTGCCGGCGAAGCCGGCATGATAGGAAGTGTGAATGAAAAAAAACTATGGAAAGGAGTTCCAAGGTTTTTTGGAACAGGCAGGTAGATATGAGGAAGAGTAATTATGCAAAGGGAAATTGCATGACATTTCCCTTGGAACTGACTGAGGTGAATCAGGAGAACTATGTGATAAGAAATGATTATCTGTATCCTTTGCAGGTGCGGAATATGCAGATGGCAGTACAGGAAATGTGCGACAAGATGGAATATGATGGGAGTTTGATGTATGACGAATATCCAGATAAGGTATGCGTGGAGAAACTGGCAGGAAAGGTATGTGAGAATACAGACTGCAGATATGGGGAGGAAATTAGCAATCGATGGATGCAGGCGCTGGCCCAGATTATGCTGTGCAACGAGATGGCATATAGAAGGGAACGCAGACGGTGCCACAAGAGGAATATGGGAAAAAATTTTTAAAAAAGCAGCCCCCTATGCTTTCAATATTGCTGCAGAAGCATAGGGGGCTAAAAAGAGTAAGTTGAGATGCATAAGCATATTATATGAATAATTGCATAATGGCAAAGAGCCAGTAAATTGCGGTGATCGGCATGATAAAACTAAATAAAAATCTTCTTCTACCAAATAAAATAATTTTCATAAAAGTCCTCCATTCTTATGCAATCTATCTTCCTTGGTAAAAATATGATATCCAAAATTAGAAAAAATATGTAAAAATACGCTACTCCAGCAAAGACTCGTAAATCTCTCTTTTTGAGACGCCGCGGTCTTTTGCCACCTGCTTCATGGCATCTTTTTTGGTCATTCCCTGAGACTGGTATATTCCCAGATGCTCCATCAGGGAAATGGCGTCCCATCTTTTCTTCATTTCGCTTGCCAGTTCTTCATCGCTGATACCTTTAAGCAGGACCACATATTCCCCTTTTGGGGAATTCTCTTCAAAATATTCTATAGCTGTAGAAAGAGTAAAGGATAAAACGGTCTCATGGTATTTCGTCAGTTCTTTGCAGACAGAAATAGGTCTGTCTCCTAAGGCTTCATACAACTCCTGCAAAGTACTTGCAAGTCGATGGGGTGCTTCATAGAGAATGATGGTGCGCTGCTCCATCTTGTATGATTCTATCATCTCTTTTCTCGGCTTCTTCGCGCGGGGGAGAAAACCGTCGAAGGCAAATCTCTTGGTAGGCAGTCCGGATATGGTCAAGGCCGTGATGCAGGCGCAGGGGCCAGGAATGGATACTACTTTGATTCCTTCCTTCATTGCCTGTCTGGCCAAATCCGAACCGGGATCAGAGATGCCGGGCGTGCCTGCATCTGTCACGAGCGTAATGGTCAGCCCCTCCCTTAGCTTATCAAGCAAGTAGGGTCCTTTTTCCTTCTTGTTGTGCTCGTGATAACTGGTCAGTGGAATTTTTTTTATAGAAAAAGCATTCAATAATTTCAAGGTGTTTCTGGTATCTTCAGCCGCAATCAAATCTGTATGCGAGAGCGCCCTTACCATGCGGAATGACATGTCTTCCAAATTTCCAATAGGTGTGGGACATAGAATTAATTTCCCTGCCATAATATGCTTACCTCCTTATGCGTTATAAAATGATTATTTATACAAATCAAGGATTTGCTGGGTATATTGACCCTTCTTTTCATAGACGATGATAGGCGACTCTATTTTTAGCATAGGGTTGCCGTCTCTCACTGCCTCAATTAGCACCATATTCGGCTCCTTATAGACAAAGGGATGAACCAGACGCATGCGTTTAGGTTCCAGCCGATACTGCTGCAAGGTATGAAAAATTTCTGGAAGCCTTTGGGGGCGATGAACCATGAAGAAACTCTTTTTTGGCTTTAATACCTCCGAAGCTTCCCGGATGACATCTTCCAATGTACAGTAAATTTCGTGTCTGGCAATTGCTTTTGGCATTTCGGGATTTCTTAGGCCGTGCTTGTCATTCATATATGGAGGGTTCGTAATTACGGCATCAAAAACATGTCTTCCATAAATGGAAGATGCTTCCCTAATATTTCCTCTCGTAACGTGGATGCGTTCTTCCAAGCCATTCAACGCAATGCTGCGGCATGCCATATCCACGCTTTCCTCTTGAATTTCCAAGGCGTCAAAGCGGGATGCATCTGAAATGGCACAGAGAAGAATGGGAATCACGCCAGTACCTGTTCCCATATCCAGTACCCGACTGTCCTTTTTTAACTCTGCAAAATGGGACAGAAGGACAGCGTCCATCCCAAAGCAGAATTTTTCCGGGTGCTGGATAATATGGTATCCGCTTCTCTGTAAATCATCTAAGCGTTCGCCTGCACGAAGTTGTTGTTTGACGTACATATATATGTTCTCCAATTTCAGTATATGATAATTTGAAAAAAAATACAAGTCTTAATTATAAAAAATCTGTACAAAATAATAGTATTATGCTTTAAATTGTATATAAACAATTTATGGTTCATCCAGTTATGCAGTATGCAGCGAACTGGATGAACTTATTGTTTATGCTGTTGGAATTATCATGAATAATGACAATAGGATCTCATGCTTTATCTTCTTCCTTGATGTCGGCCGCCCTTATGGGAATTATGGCTATTGCGGTAGCGGGATTTTTGGTTTCTGCTTTCATAGTAATCCTCACCCTGTTCTTCATATGGATTATCATATTGTCTTTTCCGATAATCATTATTATGGCGGTCTGAAGTGTTTTTTCGGCTTTTTCGGTAATCTTTCCTTCCGTCGCCTCGCTTGGGTTTGTCAAAGCGTTCCTCGCCCTGCTCCCTATACATTTCCTCGTTGCGCTGCCGGTAATCTCTTCTTCCATTGTGATAATTATTACGCCGTCTTCCCTGATGATTTCTGCCCCCTCTGGAATTTTGCTCGCTATTTTCCGTGGCATCTTCCAAATCCTGCTTTTCAAGCCGCTCTAATTCCCTCAGGGTATTCTCGTCCAGTTCCTCATCGGTCAAAGGCTGTCCCACTGGGTTCGTTGATATGCGGCTGCGATTGTCAAATCGAAGTTCGTTTACCGCATATTCTCGAATTTCCCTCTCGTCATTCCTCTTGGTTATCAGCACCTTCACCCTCTGCTTGAGGACGCTGATGCTTTGCACATAGCCTCTATATCCATTATAGGTAGTTACGTATGCGCCAATGCGGGGAAGGGTTCTATTTAGGTGTTCATATGCTTCCTCCTCATTTTTCAGGCAGCACATGAGTCGTCCGCAAGCCCCTGATATCTTTTGAGGATTCAGGGAGAGATTCTGCTCCTTTGCCATTTTGATGGAGACAGGGGCAAAATCTGACAGAAACGTATGGCAGCACAGAGGACGTCCGCATATGCCAATCCCGCCGATCAGCCTTGCCTCATCCCTCACGCCGATCTGCCGCAATTCGATGCGGGTGCGGAACACGGAGGCAAGATCCTTTACCAGTTCCCTGAAATCTATTCGCCCATCGGCGGTAAAGTAGAAGAGCAGCTTATTCTTGTCAAATGTATATTCCGAATCAATCAGCTTCATTTCCAGTCCATGATTCTGAATCTTTTCAAGACAGATATCATAAGCCACTCCCTCCTCAATTTCATTATTTTCGTTTGTAATGTCATCTTCCAGCGTGGCTAGTCGAATAATTGGTTTCAGGGGTTTTACCACTTTTTCTTCCGGAATTTCCCTAGGACCCAGAACTACTAGTCCATATTCCACGCCTCGAGCCGTTTCCACAATGACGTGATCCCCTTTCTTGACCTCATTGCCGGCCGGGTCAAAATAATATGCCTTTCCCGATTTTCTAAAACGAACACCAATAATCGTTATCATAAATAAATCCTTTCTTCTCCTGATACTATTCTTTTATCGCCAAAAGCAAAAGTTCGATGGCGGTATCAAAATTCACATTTGCATTCAATCGCACTTTCGCCTTGTCGATGGCGCTGATGATTTTTTCGATATCTTCGTAATTCCGCAGGCTCGCCTGTTTGGAAATAGCCTGGTATTCTTCCCGGTATAGAAGGATATTGGCATCTTTCGTCACCTTGAACATCAGCACATCCCTGTACCATAAAAGCATTAAATCCAGATATTCATTGATTTTCCCTTTCCTCTGGTTCAATTCCTTAATCATGGAAACGGTATCTGTAATATCCATGTCATCAATCTCTTTCACAAGGCGCAACGTGTCAGCCTTCGTCTCCTGAAAATCCTCGGAAGAGGCAAAATGAATGGCTTTTCCTACATTTCCCTGACAGAATCCAGCGGCAATTTCTGCCCGTTCCGGCTCCATCTGGAGGTTATTGACCAGATACTGCTTAATCTCTTTCTTGTCCAGAGGCCGGGTATTCAGGATAATGCACCGGGACTGGATGGTTTCTAAGAGGGTGTCGGACGTCTCCGTCAGAAGAATAATCACCGCATATTCCGGCGGCTCCTCAATAGTCTTTAGAAGGGCATTCTGTGCCTGCTCTGTCATTTTATTTGCGTCAGGAATGATGTAAATCTTGTGCGTGCTGCTGTAGGGCTTGATAGTGATATCATTCACCAGCTGATTCCTGATATCGTCAACGCCGATACTTGCCTTCTCGTGGACAATGAAGCGCACGTCAGGATGGTTATTGGAATCCGTCTGAATGCAGGATTTGCACTCGCCACAGGCATCTCCCTCCGGCGTAGGATTCTCGCAAAGCAGGGTCTTGGTCAGTGCGGAGGCCAGCAAACGTCTGCCAGAACCAGTTTCTCCATTTATGATATAGGCATGGGAAATATTGCCTTGGGATATTCCCTTTTGCAGATGTTTTTTTACATTATCCTGCCCAATGATATCTTTAAAATTTGCCATATTGGCCTCCCTCCAATCTATTAACGAACTACTATTCTATAGTTGTAGAATAAGTTTCATATAGCTGCGCATGTATTTGGCGGTTCTTAAGTAAATATA
>CASGVX010000043.1 GCA_949346185.1 uncultured Lachnospiraceae bacterium | reverse complement strand
TTGTTGTGGCGTATATCGCTATGTATGGATGGGATACGCTGAAAGAGTTAAAAGATAGGTTTGTTAAATAGAATACAGGAAGAAACGGCAGACAACCCCCAACGGCTTATATCAGCTTTTGGGGGTTGTTTTTATTTATATTCGGGATATGGCAGCAATTCAAGGGGTGCAATGCCACATTCTTCAGAAGTTGTGCAGTTTGTATACTTGCATAAGTATAAAAAGTATGATACAATCCATATAAGGCATTTGCTGACATTATCAGATGATACAGGAGGTGGAAGAATGGCGAACACAGAGGACAACAGGGCAAGCCGTACAAAAAGTAAAAATAAGTACAATGCGAAAGCATATGACAGATTTTCGGTCGTTGTGCCAAAAGGGGAAATGCAGGAAATAGACAGGGCAGCAAAAGAACAGGGATATAAGAGCCGTAACGAATTTGTAATAGCAGCAATCAACGAGAAAAGGGGTGTATAAAAATGCTTGAATTGGCAAGAGGGATATACAATTTTCTGCTAATGCTGAAAATTAAAGTTAAAATAATGACGGAAGCTGATTTTAATTCTTTGCTACTGGATAAGTCACTAAGCACGGAACAAAGGATATATCTGCTTTATTTTAGGTATTGTTAAAAACGGAGTTGACATGTAAGAAATATCGTACAATAATAATTTCAAAAAGTGTCGAAAAACTATTGACAATATACTTATGCAAGTATATAATACAATCAGAACGGCAGAAATAGACAAAATAAATAAAGACCGATTCGGAAACAAAACCAAAGGAGGCAAATTGCTATGAAGAAAAAGTATCTTATCATTGGTGCGGTCGTTGTGGTGCTTTTGGGGTATGGCTTATTGGCAAACAGCAGCAAGGACGATTCACAGGAAACAGGAAAGGCAACGGAACAGGTGGCACAGAACACCGAAAACGAACAAAAGTTCGGGGGGGGGGGGTACTGCTAATTTAGCAACCCCGGAAACGGAAAAAAAAGACAAAGAAACAGAACAGGCGGGAACGGAAAAACAGACCGAGGAAACAGTAGAACACAGGACAGGGGATAATATAGTAGGCATAAGCGATAAAGACATGACCGAAGTATATTCGACAAAATACGATTCTGTCAGAAATGACGTTACCGAAAAATGGAAATGTTTGGTTATTGCGGAAAACAATTTTGACATTACGGAATATGCCTTATCATGCTATAAAAATTACTTTGATTCTGATGAAACTATTTTAGCGGTTATCAACCTCACGACAAAGACCAGTGCGAGCATTAGCAAGGTTGCCGGGAATCTGTATGTATCACAATATGAGTATGTGGACGGAGAAGAGCATGACGCAAAGATAATGTTTAGCGGTACGCACTTGCTTGATTATATTGTATACATAGATAACGGGGATATAGAAAAAGTGACCGAAGAGGACTAAAAGAAGCAAGGCAGGGCAGCAGGGCATAAAAACCTTGCTGCCTTTTTGTTTGGAGGTGCGACTATGAGGAAATTTAAACAAATGACACATAATGACAGGATAAAAATGGAGGCTTTGTTAAATGCCGGACATTCAAAGGCAGAAGTGGCAGAGCAATTACATTTTCACAGAAGCAACATATATAGGGAATATGACAAGGGGAAGTATATACATAGAAATTCAGATTATACAGAGGAGGAACGGTATAGCAGCGATTTAGGGCAGAAAGCACATGATTACGCACAGGAGGGAAAAGGTCGGGCATTAAAGATAGGAAACGACAGGGAATTAGCAGAATATATAGAAAGCAAAATTGTAGATGATAAGTTTAGCCCGGAGGCAGCACTGGCAGAGGTTGAAAGGTCGGGCATTGAGTTTAAGACAACAATCAGCGTAAGGACGCTTTACAGATATATAGACAACGGCATATTTTTAAAGCTGACAAATAAAGACTTGCCAATTAAAAGTAAAAAGAAGAAACACAACAAGAAAGTAAAGGTACAGAAAAGGGCAAGTGCAGGGGAAAGTATCGAAAACAGACCAGAAGAGGTAGAGAGCCGGGAAATATTCGGGCATTGGGAAATGGATACAGTAAAGGGGCAGCGTGGTGTTACAAAGTCCTGTATGCTTGTGCTGACGGAAAGAAAGACCCGTGACGAAATTGTTATCAAGCTGAAAGACCAAACATCAGCCTCCGTTGTGGAAGCACTGGACAGACTGGAGAGAAAATGGGGCGATATGTTTTATAGTGTATTCAGAAGTATAACCGTAGATAATGGGGTAGAGTTTGCAGACTATGAGGGTATGGAAAAATCTGTACTAAAAGAGGAAAAACGTACTTTTGTATTTTACTGTCACCCGTACAGCAGTTGGGAACGTGGCACGAATGAAAATAATAACAGGCTTATCCGTAGGCATATACCAAAAGGGGTAGACTTTGACGATAGGACAGATGAAGAGATAGCATTTATTGAAGAATGGATAAACAACTATCCGAGGGGGATTTTTGAATACAAGACATCAGCGGAGTTATTTGAAGAGGAAATACGGAAATTGGCATAAAAATTTTTTTAAAAAAGTTGTCGCAAAACTATTGACAAAATATAAAGCAAAATAAAAATGAAATAATTTGTTTACAGAAATAGTTTTTTCTGCTATACTGTGCTTGACTACTTTTTTGGCATGATCTAGATACATCGAATGCGGAAAAGAGTGTTTGAAGATAAACGAGTACCAAAGGCAAAAAGGAAACATGCATATAAGGAAGGTGATTCAGTGAAAGCAGAACATGTGAATCCGTTTATCATATCTGTCTGTAAGATAATGAAGGACATGTGTATGCTGGATTTGAAGTTTGGAAAGCCCGCCCTGTCGAAGGGCTCTTATGCAGCAGATGCTTCAATTATCAAGTTAGGGCTAGTCGGCAGTTTGGAGGGGCAGGTGCTCTTGAATATTGAAAGACCCACAGCGCTGGAGATTGTATCCAAGATGATGATGGCTCCTGTGTCGCAGATTGATGCTTTGGGAGAAAGCGCAATTTCCGAACTGGGAAATATGATTGCAGGGAATGCTGCAACTGTATTTGCTAATAATGGAGTCGCAATAGACATTACGCCGCCTACATATTTTGTGGGAGGAGACTTCGAGTTGGAGGTGCCCGCAGTCTTCAGTATTCCGTTTACTAGTGACGCAGGGAATCTGACGGTGGATGTTTATATCAAGGAGTAGTTACTGTATTCTCCTTTTATTTTTATGTAATCGCATCGTACTACGAATGATAAATTTGAAACCGACCATTTTTAAGTTCTAAAAGAGGGATGGAAGTCCCTCTTTTAGAATGCAAAAATATATGGAGGGGCAGCGATGCCAGAGAAAAGGATTTATCCCATGGGGAATGAATGATTGGGAATCGTTATTGCTGTGAATGGTAATGAATGGCTATAGAGCAAAACAAATCAGGAGGGAAACTTATGGCGGCTTATAGAAGATATCGGAAAGACAGCGAGGTATCTTATTCCTTGGGAATCACCCTTACTTTTGAATTGCTGCAGCACCGCCCGGAACAGGCTGCCAGAGTGTTCATTCACTCTGCCATGAAGGAGGGCGATACGCTAGAGCGGCTTTTATGCCTTTGCAGGGAGCAGAGTGTGGAAGTGGTTTATACAGATAAGATTTTCCATGTGATGTCCAAGAAGGAGAATTGCTTTGTAATAGGAGAGTTTAGCAAATATGAAGGCCAGCTGGAGAAAAGCGCCTCCCACATCGTCCTAGTGAATCCCTCCAATGCAGGAAACATGGGCACGGTTATGAGAAGCGCTCTGGGGTTTGGGCTGAACCAGATGGCGGTGATCCGTCCAGCGGTGGATGCTTTTGATCCCAAGGTGGTCAGGGCGTCCATGGGAGCTATTTTTTCTACGGATTTTGCGTATTTTGATTCATTTGATGCGTATAGGGAAGAATATGGGGAGAGGGAGCTCTATCCCTTTATGCTGGATGCCAGCATGCGCCTGCAGGAGCTGATGCCGACGGGCGCATTTTCTCTGATATTTGGCAATGAGGCCACGGGGCTGCCTGCGGAGTTTTCCCGAGTGGGGCGGAGCGTGGTGATTCCTCATTCCCATAGGATAGATAGTTTGAATTTGCCCATTGCGGCCAGCATTGCCATGTATGAGGCTACGAAAGGCAAGGTATCATAATCATTTGACAAGTTTGTTATAATGGACTTATCAGGGGTGCTTTCTCTTGGTGATTTCTGGAAGAACCGGATATGCTTGGGAGAGAGTGGCTAATGGAGTTGATTTTGTAGTATATGGGTTGCGCATTGTGTGAAAGGAAGGATTTGAGATGGCTAAGATTGATATTATTTCTGGATTTTTGGGAGCGGGAAAGACCACATTGATAAAGAAGCTGATTGCCGAGGCTTTTCCCGGGGAGAAATTGGTTCTGATTGAGAATGAGTTTGGCGAGATTGGCATTGACGGCGGTTTTCTCAAGGAAGCGGGCATTCAGATTACGGAGATGAATTCTGGGTGCATCTGCTGCTCTCTGGTAGGAGATTTCGGGGAGGCTCTGAAAGAGGTGCTGGAAAAATATTCTCCGGACAGGGTCATCATCGAGCCTTCCGGGGTGGGGAAGCTTTCTGATGTAGTAAAGGCCGTACAGGATATCGGGGAAGGCGCAGTGATTAACAGCACTGCCACGGTGGTGGATGCATCCAAATGCAAAATGTATATGAAGAATTATGGCGAATTTTATAATAATCAGATTGAATATGCGGGGACGGTGATTCTGAGCCGTACCCAGAGTATTTCTACAGATAAGCTGGACAAGTGCCTGAAAATGATTCGGGAGAAGAACGATCAGGCATCTATCATTACCACGCCTTGGGAAGAGATAGAGGGAAAGCATATTCTGGAGGCAATGGAGAAGGTCAATTCCTTGGAGAAAGAGATGATGGAAGAGCGCCATCATCATGAGCATGAGGGGGAATGCTGCCACGGCCATCATCATGATCACGACGGGGAATGCTGCCACGGCCATCATCATGACCACGACGGGGAGTGCTGCCACGGCCACCATCATGACCACGACGGGGAGTGCTGCCACGGCCACCATCATGAGCATGACGGGGAGTGCTGCCATGGCCATCATCATGACCACGACGGGGAGTGCTGCCACGGCCACCATCATGGCCACGAAGGAGAATGCCACCACGAGCATGGCCATCATCATGCGGACGACGTGTTTACCAGCATGGGCTTGGAGACTGCGCACAAGTTTACAGAGCCAGAACTTTCAGATATTTTGCAGAAACTGGCAGGGGGCGGTTCTTATGGAGATATTCTCAGGGCTAAGGGGATAGTGCCCGGGGAGGATGGAGAGTGGTTCCACTTTGACTTGGTGCCGGAGGAAACGGAAATTCGCCGGGGCGGTGCGGACTTTACGGGACGAATCTGCGTAATTGGCGCAGAACTCAAGCAGGAGGAGATTAAGAATTTATTCCATGTCATTTGATAGGATATGGTGAGAGACGAGGTGTCGGTATGTTTGGAAGAGAGAAAAAAGAAATGATGGTGTATGTCATCCTGGGAATGCTGGAAGCAGGAAAAACCAGCCTGATTAAGGATTTGCTGGAGGATGAGCTTTTTGACAATAAGAGCAAGACATTGATATTGGCATGCGAGGATGGCGAGGAGGAATACGAGGAAGAAATCTTGGCAAAGACAGGGGCGGCTTGCGAGTTCGTGGAGGACGAAGCATCTTTTTGCGGAAAAGTGATTCAGAAGTTTCTGAAGAAACATCGTCCTGACAGGATTATCATAGAGTACAATGGCATGTGGCCCGCGAAGCATATCCCTGAACTATATGATGATTTGGAGGAAATTTGCTTTGACAGGGAAGTGATTTTCCAGACCATTGATGTGGCAAACGATGAGACCTTTTCTTTATATATGAAAAATATGCCATCCATGATGGTGGATCAGTTCCGGATAGCGGAGATGATCATTGTCAACCGCTGTACGCTGGAGACTAGCAAGACTTCCATTAGGGGAAGCATTAAGGCAGTGAATCCCAGAGCGCAGATTGTGTACGAGTCGGAGGATGATGCTTTTTATGAAATGCGGGAGGAGATGCCCTTTGACGTCAATGCGGATGTGGTGGAGGTATTGCCGGATGATTTCGGGCTGTGGTACATCGACATGACAGACCATCCGGAAACATATGTAGGAAAAACACTGCGAGTGATTGGCACGATTCAGAAGGCGCCAGGGCTAAAGCCGGGATATGTGGTGTTTGGCCGATATGCTATGACATGTTGTGCAGACGACATTCAATATATGGGATTCCTATGCAAGGCGGATGACTGGTCCAAGTATAAGAATAAAGATTATGTGCAGATTACGGCTCGGTTTGAATATAAGCACATGCCGGAGTATGGCGAGGAGGGGCCTGTGTTCTATGCAGACCGGGTGGAGTCGGCAGAGAAGCCCAAGGAAGAACTGGTATACTTTAATTAGTGAAGCGCCGGGCATAGGGGTCATCCTGTAAAGGGATGAACAGCCGTCAATCGTAACTTTGGCTGTCCTCCCTTGTGGCTAGGGCTCGGATTAATACGGCGCCAATGGGGCCCAGGAAGATGCCGGTGGCGCCGAAGAGTTCCACGCCTACATAGATGGTAACCAAGGTAAAGAATGGATTGAGCCCCATGCCTTTTCCCAGCATCTTTGCCTCTAGGATTTCCCTGGCAAACAGGGAAATCAGGTAGGCAGTGATGAGTACTGCGGCAGAAAAATAATGCTGTCCCAGAAATTCAAAGATGCTCCAAGGAACAAGAAATAGGCCGCTTCCTATGACTGGCAAGGCATCCAGCACGGCAATCAGCATTCCCAGCAGGAAGAAATAAGGATTCCTGATGAGGAAGAGGGCGAAGGAGCAGACAAACCAGTTAATGATAAGAATAAGGGCCTCTGTCTTCAGGTAGGTGAAGCCGCTCTTCTGCACGCTGGAAAGGATTTTGTGCAGGGGCAGGTAGAAGCGGTTGTTTCTGAGATATTCTCCGATTGGCTTCATTTCCTTCACCAGAATAATGAGGGCCACGATAAAAAAACCGCAGACCATGAAGATATGGACAGAAGAGGAGAGGCAGTTGAGTACCGTCTTTCCGGATTCTTTGGAAATATAATTGTTGCAGGTCTGCATCATCTGCTGGTATTGCCCATAGAGGAATTCTTGGGAGGTGCCCATGGAAAGGCCTAAATAGCGGTCAATGCATCGGCAGACAGTGGATGCTTGGGACACGCAGGTTTGCTCCAGAATCTGGCGGTAAATGGGGAAATTGCAGAATAACAGCCGCAACTGCCCCAGTATCTTCCAAAGCAGGAAGGCAATGGCAGTGAAGCTTCCGGCAAAGAACAGCGTCAGCAATCCATAGTGGGAGAGGAATTTTGGTAATTTCCACCGTTTGTGGAGATAATTCATGGCAGGGTAAAGCAGCCGCATGGTAAGATAGGCCAGCAGAAAAGGAAAAAATAGGGGCAGCAGGAAGCGAAATCCCAGATATACCATCAGAGAGAGGAAGAGCAGGAACAGGGTGCGGGAGAGCAAAGCCGATTTCGTCATAGTTTTCCTCGTTTCTGCACTGCTTATTGTTTCATAAAGAGCGAGAGTTTCTGCAATGTATGTGTCGCAGTGCAGACACAATACTTGCAATCCGAATAAATGTTATATCCTTTAGTTTGTAAAAAAAATGTCCAAATATGTATCCATGTTTTTGAAATGTTCACAATTTCTTCATAAGGTAATCACTCATAATTCATATTTACATTCTATAATGAATATATCAAATGAAAATACTTCATTTGATATACAAATTTTTTTTCATACCTTCTCCTTTAGTTTGAGTCGAATTCATTCGACCAAATAGCGAAGGGAATCGTTTAAAACGATGCCCATTTACAAACATCGGGCACCAAGCAAAAGCGGTGCCCCCCCTTTTTTTAATTGCTCAAAGCATGGTTTAGGAAAAGAAGTGCAAATATCCGTTGGATATATTGCGCTTCTTTTTCACCCTTTTTTAGATTTTAAAGCGGTATCCCACGCCCCAGATTGTCTCGATATACTGAGGCTTTGAAGTTGCTCTGTCTATTTTTTCGCGAATTTTCTTAATGTGTACCGTCACAGTGGCAATTTCTCCCACGGAATCCATCTCCCAAATTTCTTTGAATAGTTCTTCCTTGGAATACACATGGTTGGGGTGGGTGGCAAGGAAGGTGAGCAGATCAAATTCCTTGGTGGTGAAATTTTTTTCCTCGTCATTGAGCCATACCCGACGAGCGGTAATGTCAATTTTCAAGCCGCGGATTGTTATCATTTCATTTTTTTCCATATCAGAACCAGTAAGCCGCTTGTACCGCGCTAGATGTGCCTTTACCCTGGCCACCAGTTCATTGGGGCTAAAAGGCTTCGTCATGTAATCGTCTGCTCCCAGACCTAGGCCCCGTATTTTGTCAATGTCATCTTTTTTGGCAGATACGATGATCAGAGGGGTGTCTTTTTTCTCGCGAATAAGCTTGCAGATGTCGAAGCCATCCATGCCCGGCAGCATCAGATCTAAGAGAATCAAGTCGAAATCCTCGTCCAAAGCCCTAGCAGCCCCATTTACCCCGTCGGCCTCGATAGTCACTTCAAAGTTGCTAAGTTCTAAGTAATCTTTTTCCAATTCCGCAATGGCGGTTTCATCCTCAATAATCAATATCTTTTCCATATGTTACCTCATTTCTGTTCAGCAATTTCATTTTGTTAGGCAGATATATCCGAAAATTTATACTTTGCAAAATCTTGCGATATTTAACTTCCGAAGTAATACTGTAAATAGTAACTAACTGAGGAGCATCTTTCATGCGTCTTCTGGGAGAACCTTGCGCAAAGTGAAATGGAAAAGGCTGCCTACGCCCTCGATGCTCTCTGCGCCCACGGTACCGCCGTGGTCATATATAATCATTTTTACGATGGCAAGTCCCAATCCGCTTCCCCGCTTGGAGGAGTTTCGGGAATCATCTGCCCGGTAAAACCTGTCAAAAATATGGGGAAGGTCCTTGGGGGCAATACCTGGCCCGTTATCCTCGATTTCCACTCGGACGAAGGACATGCTAATCCCCTCTGGGCGCATTTGCATCCCATTCTCATTGCTCTGAAGGAATTGCGGCTTATTCGCCTTTTCTGGCAGTTCTTCTATTCGCACGTAAATGTGCCCGTCTGGATTATCGTTATATTTTACCGCATTTCCAATCAAATTCTGTATTGCCCGATGTAACTTCTGGGGATCAATCAGCACTTTCGTGGAGGAATCTGTACTATTATAGTAATCAATGGAAATGTGATCTCGCTCCAGATCCAAGCGAAAGGAATCAATGCAATCACTAATATACTCGTCTAGGTTTACTGGAACGAAATCGTAGGGAAAGACATTCTGCTCTATCTTGGTATAGACGGAAAGTTCATCTATCAGATAGGAGATGTCATTGCTTTTCGTATAGATTGTCTTCAAATAGCGCAGCTGCTTTTCCTTTGTGTCCGCCACGCCGTCCATGATGCCCTCGGTGTAGCCTTTGATGGCGGTAATGGGGGTTTTCAGGTCATGGGAGAGGTTATCCAGAAGTTCCAGGATATCTTTTTCCGTATGTAGCTGGCGGTTGATAATATTTTTCAGCCGGATGCGCATATTGTCAAAATCCGTGCAAAGCTGTCCGATTTCATCCCTGCCGGTTGCTGGAATGGAATGATTCAAGATGCCATTGCCAATCTGGGTAGTTGCCAGCCGGAGGATATTTAATGGGCGGACAATGCTTTGGTAAATCCATGCGGTTAGGAGAGCGTTGGTGGCAAGGAATATAATGAATAACGCCACGAAAATATCCTGAAGCACATGAATCCACCTGTTGCGAACTTTTGTAAAGTCTGTAATTAAAAGTATGGTTCCTTGGGTTCCATCATGGAAGGTGAAATTCTTCTCCTTCACAATACATTTGCCGGTGCTGTTCAAATAGGTAATCTGGTCAGAATCGCCTCCCTGCCAGTTATGGCGGATGGTGAATGTGTCCGTGTCCTTCAAACATGCGGTTTTATAAATATATCTTCCCTCGCTTAGAACAATGAGGGAAGATTCTTTTTCCAATAGAACCGTGTCTAGTTTTGCCAAGTAAGCGGCATCAAGGAATTGATCCGGGTTTTCCTCGATGGCAGCTTCTATCTTGCAATATTCATCCAATGTCATTTGATAGAAGAAGCTGAGCGGATCCATTAGGAAATCAAAATGGCTATAACTCTGGGCTTTTCTATTCTGATAGGGAGTGCCCTGCTTGAGGAGAATGAAATTGGCGCAGCAGAGGGTTAGCAGCAGGGGGAAAATAGTCATAACCACAAAAGCAATCAGCAGTCGATTTCGTATTTTCATGGCACATCCCTCCCCTTCTCACGCAACTAATAGGCGTTTTTGTTCACGCTTCTTCCAAAAAAAGTGAGGAAGAGTATTTTAAAGTCCAGCATAAGCGACCAATTTTCTACATAATATAGATCGCAGATAATTCGCTTGGTGATGGAAGTGTCCCCCCGATACCCGTTCACCTGCGCCCAGCCTGTCATGCCGGGACGCACTTGGTGCTTGATCATGTAGCGAGGGATTTCCTCTTTGAACTTGTCCACGAAAAAGGGACGCTCCGGGCGGGGACCCACCATGCTCATATCCCCCTTGAGCACGTTAATCAGTTGGGGGAGTTCGTCAACGTTGGTTTTCCGCATGAATTTTCCGATGGGAGTGACCCGGGGATCATTCTGGGTCGTCCATGCCTTCTTTTCCTCCTTGTCGTCCTGTACTCTCATGGAGCGGAATTTATACATTTGAAACTCCTCATTGTGCAGTCCGATGCGGGTTTGCTTGAATATGAGGGGGCCTGGAGAGGTGGTTTTCACGATGCATGCCACGATGAGCATGGGGATGGAGAATACAATCAGTGCAATGAGGGAGCCAACGATATCCACGGCTCTCTTGATGGCATTGTTGAAAGAACTGCTCAGGGGGACATGGCGTACGTGAATGACTG
>CASGVX010000042.1 GCA_949346185.1 uncultured Lachnospiraceae bacterium | reverse complement strand
ATACAGACTGTCCTGATAAAAAAGAATCCCCCCATCCTCGCACAGAGACAGCAAGGCATGTTGTCCCGAATGCTGTAACAGGAGAACATCCTTCTCCATCTTCAAATCCATCTCCAAGGATGGATTTCCCTGAACAATCTCCACATCCTCTATTTTCTTTCCATAGAGATACAGGGTGCAGCTGCTTCCCGATGCCAATGAGAGCACTTTCTCCAGCATTCTCTTGGAAAGCACGATTTCCTGTCTGTTAAATAAATTAGAATAATACGTCTTGCCCAAGGTCTCCTGGACTTCGTACATTTCCGTCAGATACTCCAATATCGGCTTGGATGCCTCGTCAAAATCACACTCCCCGGGGATAAAGCAAAACTCCTTGCCCAGACGGATAGTCTTTTCCTGATAGTAGTCGGTAATAAACTTCTTAGTGTTGGACACCTTGTACATCTTCCCCGCACCTGCATAGAGACTTAAGTACGCCTTGGCATTCTGCTTTTTCATAAATTCCGGCACCGTGATAGATAGAGTGACATGATAATAATGGGGAGACAACTGCCGATATTCCCGCTTCCTGAAATACTCCACGATCTGATAGGCAGTCTTCTCCTCAGGTTCCTGAGTAATATCCGCATTTTTCCGCTGCTGGTAATCCGAGATAAACAGCATGGTGGCAATGACATGCTTGCATGCCCCTGAATACTTCACATAGGCAGGACAATTGCAAGTGTATCCCATGTCATCTTCCGGAGAAATGGTCACGATATACTGGCTGCCCCCCTTCACCAGCGCCCGATACTGCCTGCTGGTCTCATTCCAAGTCACCTTGGATACTGCGTGAGCCGCATAGTAACGCATCCCCCTATAATACACCGTCTCCGAAGATGCCATCTGCCTGATTGCTTCACGGGTAATATTGTGCATAGTTCCTCCTCTTCTCCGTAACCCTCTTAGTCATACTTCCAGTCATTCCAACTTTGCCGACATAAACACTTTCACTGTTTTTTTAGCAGGTGCAGCCTGTCCGCCAAAACGGACATCCTGCGCCCGAAAGGAAATTCATACAATTCCGTTCTGCTAAGCGCCTGCAGTTTCAGTACCAGCACGAAATAACTGAACACTGCCACGATCACTGCAGGAATCATCGCCACATAGATCCGATGGGTCAGCAGAAGGCATCCCTGATACACCAGATAGGTCAGTATCCCCATCAATACCGAGGCGATGAGGGGCGCGGAAAATGTCCGCACCACCTCCTGACGGTATCCCAAGTGCTTCCGCACTGCCCTGCCATTGAGATAGCACACCAGCATGGGATAGGTCACATTTCCCAGCACCAAGGCAAAAACGCCCATCTCTGTAAACGCCAGAAGCCCATACACCAGCGCCACATGGAGCACCAGAGAAATCAAAGAGTGTATGACCGGCAGATTCATCCGGTCAATACTCTGCAGCACACCGCTGGTCACGGTAGACAGGGCATAGAAAATCACGCAGGCTGAGCCCGTCATCAACATGGTTCCCCCCAGAGCGAAGTCAGAATTGCGGAACAGCAGCCGCAGGATAGGCTCCCCCAATACCGCCAGCCCCACCGCCGAGGGAAAGGCAATAATCATATTGAACTTGATGGCCAGCCCTGCCCTCTGATGAACTTCTCTGGTATGATTCTTCAGATAAGAGGCTACCAGAGCCGGTATCATGGAGGAAGCAATGGCCGTGGACACCGCCGTGGGCACATTCACCAGCAGACGATACTTGGTGCTGTAGATTCCCAGCAGAGAACTCACCCGCTGGGCAGACACCCCCTTGCCCTCCATGGCCATATTAAACAGCGTCACGTCAATAATGCCGCTAAGCTGGTATACTGTCTGGCTCAGGATAATCGGAACCACCGTCCACAGGATAAGCTGATAAGAGACTGCCAGGCTCTCCCTAGAAGATATCCTATCCCTGCCCTTCTGCCTCTCCATCACCGGCCGGTAGAGGAGGTAGATGAAAAAGAGAATGAGAAAGGCGGCCGCAGCGCCGAACAAGGTACCCATGGTGCCTCCCGCAGCCCCCCAGCCCGCCACCTCTGGGGAAGCGCTATATTTTCTCATAAGCATATAAGATGCGGCCACGCTCACAAAGGCATTGATAATCTGCTCAAATATCTGGGACACCGCCGTGGGCATCATGGTCTTGCGACCCTGAAACAGCCCCCGGAACACCCCCATCACCGCTACAATAAAGATCGTAGGCGCTAAAACCCTGAGGGGCAGGGCAATCCCCCGATATTTTGCAAAGAAATTACTCTCCAAGTAATCCGCCCCGAAGTAAAGCAACAGAGCCGCCACGCCCCCCGTAAAGAAAGAAAATATCAGCGACCGCCGAAACAGGGTATAGGCGCTTCGATACCTCCCTTGGGCGCACTTGGCAGAGACCAGCTTGGACACCGCCATGGGCAAGCCGTAAGAGGAGATGATTAGCATAATATTGTAGACTTCGTAAGAGGCTGAGTAAATCCCCATCCCCTCATCTCCCAGTATATTATTCATGGGAATGCGGTACACCAGTCCAATCATGCGCACCAGAATAGATGCCATGGCAAGAACGCTGCCCTGCTTTAAAAATCCGCTGGTTTTCACCTGTCTATCTGCCCCCATACATAGCCTCCGTCTATAAACTGACATGCCGCCTTCAGCGGCAACACTATCTGTAAAAGTCGCCAAGCGCTCAAGCATGTGACATGCCCGTTCACTCGGCTTTACTTTTTCATTCATCTCTGGTAATGCCCAAGTTCTGTAAAATATTCTCCTGCTTCTGTTCCATCAATTCCCGCTCATCCTCCTCCATATGGTCATACCCCATCAAATGAAGCATGCTGTGGGCAGTGAGAAAGGCAAGTTCCCGTTCCATGCTGTGCCCATACTCCTCCGACTGCTCCCTTGCCCGCTCCAGAGAGATCACGATATCCCCCAGCAGCAGTTCCCTAGTATCCAGATTAAAATACATAATCTGCGCCTCTGGGGATTCCAGCTGGGAGAAATCTGCGGGAACTTCGTATTCCACCATGGGAAAGGACAGCACATCCGTGGGCACGTCCAAATCCCGAAACTCCTGATTCAGTCTGCGGATGCCCTCATTCTCCGTCAATCTCACATTGACCTCGCACTCATAGGGACACTGCTCTTGGCGCAATGCCTCCTCCACTACTTTTATTAACATCTTTTCATAATCAAAGCCAATCTCTTCCTCCCCATCCCTCTCAAATAGAACTGTCATATGCCTGCATCCCCCTTCTCAAACGCATGGGCAGTAAAATATGCCTGCAGTGCTTCCAACTGCTCCACCGTTATTCCGCTGTCCCTGAGATTTCCCTTGGACAACCGATTCCGGATTACATTATGTACGAGTTTCTCATCCGTCAGTTTTTCCCGCATCCCGCTTTTGGTCAAATAATCGCTGGTGGAAAGAATGCAGTCGGAAAGCATGACCACCGCCGCCTCCGGCGACCCGGGAATCTCATAATTGGGGCTGTGCTGCCTGATCACTGTCTGCAATTTCTCTGGAAAGGAATGTTCCTCACCCAGTGCCTTTCCCGCCTCAATATAATTTTTCGACCCTGCCATCCTTCCCATCTCATGATAAAAGCCCCCTGCCCTAGCCAGAAGCCCGTCCGCGCCGATGGCATCCGCCGCCCTCCCGGCCAGATCAGATACCTGGCAGGAATGGCGGTACAAATCCCCGGAATACTCCCGCAATTCCACCGCCAGAGAAAACTCCTCCTCCAGCAGACGTTCCAGAGATTCCCGCTCTAGCATCTCTTCCGATGCATTTTCCTCCTCCCTGCGTGCTCCCGGTTCCTTCCCAGTCTGCTCCCGGTTCCGGGCATGCTTCAGATAAAAGAATCCCAGAAATACCATCACCAAAATCCCCGCCATCTCCGACGCAATCTGCTCGCCGTGAGCCAGGAGGGCATGCATATTCAGCCGATACCGCACCAGCTGCAGCACTCCATTCACCGCCAGAAGGATTACGGCGAGATACGCTGTGGCCTCCCTAGTACGGTAAAGGGAAAACAAGATAGCCAGAAGAAGCCCAAAGAGAGTTGCCACCGCAAAGGCATACAAATCCCCGCCCTCCAGCAGAACCAGAATGACATAGCCGGTCATCAGAAGCACATGCAGGGAAACCGCCAGTTCCACTCCCGCCTCCATGGCCGCAAACGCCACCACCAGAAGCCATAGCACGCCCGCATTTCTCACTGGGCATATCCCCAGAAAGAGAAAGGAAAGGATAAAGCATCCCCAAAAAATGCCTTGATGGCGGATTCTCTGGTAAAGCCCCTTCCCGCTGGTGCGAAGAAACACCAGATAGCCGCTGGAAAGCAGTACCATGAAAATTCCATTGGAAAAAACCGTCTGCAGCGTATCCTTCTCCAAAATATAATTTACCGCCGCCGACAGCAGCGGGGCGAAATACAGGCAGATTTTCTGGAACAGTGCTCTGCCACGATTCTCCTGTGTATCCACTTCACTTCCTCCTATGATTTTCCTCTGCCGCCCCGGGGACGCTTGTCCTCCCGCTTCGCTGCCGATGCCACCTGCTTCCTCCTCTCCAGGCGCTTGTCATAGCTGTCATATGCTTTCACTATCTTCTGCACCAGCGGATGCCGCACCACATCCTGGCTGGTCATATAAGAAAAGCCTATATCATCCACCTTCTCCAGCACTTCCAATGCCTGCTCCAGACCGGACTTGGTATCGAAGGGCAAATCCTTCTGGGTCAGATCCCCCGTCACCACCACCTTGGAGCCAAACCCAATCCTAGTGAGGAACATCTTCATCTGAGCCGGGGTGGTATTCTGAGCCTCGTCCAATATAATAAAGGAATTGTCCAGAGTACGTCCGCGCATGTATGCAAGGGGCGCCACCTCGATCAGCCCCTTCTCCACATTCCGCAGGTAACTCTCCGCGCCCATAATCTGGTACAGGGCATCATACAGGGGACGCAGGTAAGGATCCACCTTGCTCTGGAGATCCCCCGGAAGGAAACCTAGCTTTTCCCCCGCCTCGATGGCTGGCCTGGTAAGAATGATTTTGCCCACCTCGTCCCGCCGAAATGCCTCGATCGCCATGGCCATGGCTAGATAGGTCTTCCCAGTCCCCGCAGGCCCGATGCCAAATACAATCATTCGATCCCGAATCAGCTCCACATACTCTTTCTGCCCCTCCGTCTTAGGCTTGATGGGCTTTCCCTGAATCGTGTGGCTTACGATATCGGAATCGATGGCCACCAGATCTGCAGAATCCCCCTCCATGGCAAAGGATAGGGCATAATTCACATTCTGCTCCGTAATCGTATTCCCCCGCCTGGCCAACTCCAGCAGCTGCATCAGGATCTCCTCCGCCTGCTTCAGCCTTCCCGGCTCCCCCACCAGCTTAATGGCGCCATCCCTGGCAACCATAGTCACATTGAGATTCTTCTCAATCTTCCTAATATTAGCATCAAAACTGCCAAAAATATTCCCCTCATGCTCCACGGGAATTTCAATGATTGTTTCTGTCACTGCCATCTGTCTCTTTTTCCTTCTCATATTTCTTAGGAACTGTCCATAAATAACTGATGAATCCTACGTTACAAATTATTTATGCAGTTCCTTTTTCTTTTTTCTGATTGCCTTGTAGGCATCCTGCTTCTTCTCAAACTGCACCGTGCCGCTTAACCGGTAACTTCCCTGATCTTTCCGAAAAGACACTGCGCTGTCCCTCAGCACGTACCCTGCAGCCCTCTTCTTCTCCAGATAGTAATCATACCTATCCCTCAAGTATTCCTCTGCCTGGGAAGGGGTATACACGCCATCTTTCTTCTCAATCTCCCGCAGGGTCTTTTTATCATACCGCACGGGATAAAAATACGCAAGAAAAGGGCATAACAACCCACTATTTCGGATTATATCATATTTCTCATAACTTTCCAAATGCTTTCGGGGATTATAGAAAAAAAACCGCTTGCCCCCGGCAGAGAGGGCATAAACCGTCCTGCTCCTGCCCGTGTGCACCGTCTTCTCATACCGCATATTCAGGCTGTCGCTGTATTTCTCCCTGGAGCGTACCACCACATCCCCCTCCGCCTGTACATATCGCTTCTCCAGCAATTCGTCCCCATCCCCCCGGATGGTTACGCCGCCAGAGATTAGAATATCCCCCTTCTTCACCTTCTTGCCCGCCTTCACCTTGGCCGTCCCCCTCCTCGTCACGATGGAGACCACACGCCCCGTATCTCCCGCAATTAAATGACGCCTCTTCTGTTTTTTCTTCTGCTCCACCAAAAGAACTTCCCGAACATGCACATATAGCCGGCTTCCCTTCTGTTCCACATTGGCCCATCCCACATCCTCATACTTTTTCCGCAGTTTCTCCTCAATCTCGCTGCACCGCAGATCCTTGGCCGCCATGCCCCCATACACTTGGATGGTGGCCAAATACTTCACGATGCTCTCCTTGCTGTGATAGGACTGCCCCTCCACAGAAATCCCCCAGATTCTGGTAGAATATAGAACCATCAGGCAGCAAAATGCCACAATGCCACACCAGAAGCTGCCCCGCTTCCTCATGGAATGCAAAATAAATGGCAGGCCATGCCGTCCCACCACCAGAAGCCTCACCCTGCACTTTCTCGCAATAGGGCGAAGCCGATAAAAATCCCGCAGCCGGATGCAGAAAAACACCTTGCCCTTGGCACTGCGAATCTGCCAAAGCGCCATTCCCCTGTTTCGGCACAAATTGATAAACCTCTCCGACGAAATCCCGGTAAGGCAGACCTCGAGCGTCCCCCCCAGCCATCCAAATATTCTATGTACCATAAAATCCTCATGCCTTTCCATTGCCTGCAAAACTGTGAATAATAATCCCTAATGATATTCTATGCCGCAGATGTCCCCGATTATACACATACTGTCATCCCGGTAATAGGCAATGACCAAATTCTTCCCCGTCACTTGGATCTTCCCCACCTTCGTCTGCACCCTGATCACATTCTCCGTATATTCTATTATGCTCCGATAATTCTCGATATTGCACCGTTCCCGCCCATATCCGGTAATGATAGGCGCACCCGCCAGAATATCCTCCGAGAGTTTCATCTTCCGGGAGATGACCCTGGCAATCTGCGGCTCCCCATTGACAGGCCTGCAGTCCGCCTTCTTGCTATGCTTGTGCTTTGTCGGCCGTACAGATAAGGACTCTCTCACAAAATCGCTCCATTTCCCATGCCATTTTACTATTCCTCGATTTATTGTATGTCATTTTTTTTAAAATGTGCTATAATGTTTTTACTCGGTCGTTACAATCCAGACTTTGCCTCAGACGGAAGATTCTACCTATGCTGAGACGGATGACAGCGCCCGTTTTTTCAGACATTGCAGTGCACAGTGATTATATGGCAGATTGGAGTAATTATGGCGAACAAATACAGCAAGGAAATATTAAACCTTCTCAGAAGCATTCAGAATATCGACTATGTGTCACCGGAAGAGATTCCGGACATTGATTTATATATGGATCAGATTACCACCTTTATGGACGAGCATCTGGCATCCTCCAAGCGGTTCCAGGAGGACAAGATCCTCACGAAGACGATGATCAACAATTACACCAAAAATGCATTGCTCCCCCCTTCCAAAAAAAAGAAATACACCAAGGAGCATATGATACTTTTAATATTTATCTATTATTTCAAGAACTTCCTGACCATCAATGATATCAAATGTATCCTGAATCCCATCAGCGAAACCTTCTTCAACAATAAAGGCGGACTGAATCTGGATGACGTGTACAAGGAAATCTTCAACATACAGCTGGGAAACATCGACTCCCAAGTGCGGGATGTGATTCGGAAACTGAAAAAATCCGGAGAAACCTTCCTAGAGATAGAAGATGAGGAAGAGAGAAAGCAACTGACGGACTTTGCCTTCATCAGCATGCTCAGCTTTGATATCTGGGTGAAGAAGACCATTATCGAAAATATGATCGACAACACCCTAGGGAAAAGAAAGGGGTAAAAGACAGAAACGAGCCAGACATGTTCCTCCCAACGCACAATAGCCTTCGCCTTATCAGATATCTAGTTCCAGCTGCACTTCCTCTTCCGCCTCCAATTTGAAATCCTCAATCTTCTCCGGATTCACCACGGGCAAATCTTCCAAGGATTCAATGCCGAAGTTCCGCAGGAAATCCTCCGTGGTGGCAAAGAGAATCGGCCTTCCCGGCGCATCCAGCCTCCCCGCCTCGCACACCAGGCGATACTCCACCAGCTTATTCACCGGATGGTCTGACTTCACCCCCCGAATATGCTCGATTTCCTGCTTCGTCACTGGCTGCTTATAGGCGATAATGGACAAGGTTTCTAGCAGCACATCCGTCAATACATGCTTCTTCGGCACATGGGCAATCTTATTGATGGCCTCGTACATGGATGCCTTGGTACACATCTGAAAGGCGCCGTCCAATTCAATGATCTGAATCCCCCGGTCTTCCGAGGCATAGTTGTCCATCATGCTGCGGATTACCCGGCGGCAGGTATCCTCATCCTGCTCCGTGGCCGCTGCCAGCCTCTCCAGTTCCACAGCCTCCCCCATGGTAAATAAAATCGCCTCTATCACTGCTTCCAATTCCGCTAATTTCATGATTTTTCCCTACACTTTCCAATCATGCCAGCCTCTCCTGCCCACTGCGCTCCGTTGGCACTGCCAGCAAAACCAATATAACACTTTCTGCAATATCGCAAGATATCAAAGGGCATTGCCTCTCCCCTGACTATGCTTTCACAGCAAGCAACCCCGCCTTTCACCCCGCACTGCTGGGAATCGCTTCCGCTTCTTCCCCATCTTCATATGTAATCCAGATATCATCAAAAATGTTTTCCTGTACGATTCTCAGCCTTCCCACCTTCATTAGTTCCAGAATCCCCAGAAAACTCACAATCACCATCATCTTGTCCGCCTGCTCCTCTAACAGCTGCCGAAAGCGGAACCTCCGATGCTCCCTGGCGTAACCCCTGATATAGTCCATCCGCTCCGTCAGAGTCACGGGCTCCTTCTGGATCTTTCCAAACTTGCTTCGGATAGGGTCAATCTTGTCCACCTGCTTCTTCATCACGCTGTGGAATATTTTCTGAAGTTTTGCCAGCGTCACATCTCCCAAAATCTCAGAGACATCAATTTCCTCTTTATAGTTGGCAATCTCCTCGGGCAGGGTAGCCCCCTTGAAAAGCTGCTTAGAGGCATCCACCTGCAGGTCCTTTAATTCCAGAGAGGCATACTTGTAGGTCTTATATTCCAGCAAACGCTCCACCAGCTCTGCCCTGGGATCCTCCACCTCTCCCTCCTCGTCCACCTCCATGGGAAGGAGCATCTTCGACTTAATCCGCAGGAGCATGGCAGCCATCAGCAGGAAATCACTCATCACGTCCATATCCTTGGTATCCATCTGGGAAATGACCTCCATATACTGCCTGGTAATCTCCACGATGGGAATGTCGAAAATGTCAATCTTATTCTTTTCAATCAGATGAAGCAGCAGGTCCAGCGGACCATCAAAAGCCTCCAGTTTCACAGAAATACTCATAAGCAAACTCCCATTTCACAGCAAACCCATAAACAGCCTCGCATTCCACAGCAATGCCAGCCGTTCCTTTTCCATCCTGCACGAATCAATCTAATCAATTCGCAATCCATAAAAATCTCCCGCTACAATAGCAGATGAATCACCTTATAACTTCCATAGTGAATCAGATTCAGCAAAATAGCCAAGATGAAAATAATCTTAATCACCCCGTCCATCTTGATAATATTCAAGTATTTCTGGGAGGAGATGCCCGCAATAACCAGCCCCATGTCAAAGGTGGAAACGGGAAACAGGTTGGCAATCAGCATCCCCAGACTCAAAATGGCCAAATATTGAAGAAGCAAGGCGATGCATTTCCTGCCCAGCCCCTGCCCGGACAGGGCAGTCATTCCCTGCACTCCCAGCACATGGCAATGAATGGCAAAAACACTGCCGCCAAAACACAAAAGGAGCACGAGGAATCCCGTGATTCCCAAAATCAAGTTCGTCCTTTTCTTCTGTATGCGGAACATAAAGGGCTTGGAAAATGCTACGCTGCTAGTAACAGACAAGAGGATGCCTACCGGATCCAGATAGCGGTATACTTCCCATACGCTATGGGAATATTTTCGCCTCGTCCCTTCCCTCCTCTGGATTGCCATATACGCCAGCGCCTTAGACAGTTCATGCACTACCATCAATAGCGATGCCGCCGCAACGCAGATAGCAGCCTCCAACAGAATCTCTTCCATACGCCCCTCCTTGCTTCGGAACTGTTCGCCAATATCTTCACAAGTTATCTTCAAACCGTTCCTTATTTATAGTAATCGAACTGCAGTTCGTACATCCTCACCGTATCCCCTTCCTCAATGCCCAGAGCTTCCAGTTCTTCCAGAATGCCGCTGGTATGGAGAAATTTCTGGAAAAATTGAAATCCCTTTTCCGAATCCAGATTGGTGTATCCCAGCATCCTCTCAATACGCGGTCCCTCCACCACGTACATCCCATCCTTTTCGTCAAAGGAGACAGTGTACGGCTCGTCGGGATAATCCAAATCATCCAGTTCAAATTCCCGCTCATAGGTAACCGGCTCGTCGGGGAGTTCATCCAGCATCTGCCTCAGATGATATAGCAATTCCTTAACTCCCTTCCCGCTCACTGCAGAAATGGGGAACACCGGAATCCCCCGGGGTTCGAACTCCTCCCGCAGAAGGGTAATCACCGTCTCCTCCTCCGTGCCATAAAATACATCCGTCTTATTTGCGGCTATCACTTGGGGTCTGGATGCCAGTTCCGAACTGTAGTTCCTCAGTTCCTCATTGATTACCTGAATATCATTCAGAGGGTCTCTTCCCTCCGTGGAGGCAGCATCCACCATATGAATGAACACCTTCGTCCGCTCAATGTGGCGAAGAAATTCATGCCCCAGCCCCACGCCATCGCTGGCGCCCTCAATGAGTCCGGGAATATCCGCAATAACAAAGCCATCAGCCCCCTCCAGATCCACCACGCCAAGCATGGGCTGCAAGGTAGTAAAATGATAGTTTGCTATCTTCGGCTTTGCATTGCTGACTCTGGAAAGAAAAGTGCGGACATGGTTCAGCAGTCAATGCGGGACTGGAACATGCCTCTGGCTTGTATT
>CASGVX010000041.1 GCA_949346185.1 uncultured Lachnospiraceae bacterium | reverse complement strand
GGCCGGCTCCGTTTCCTGTTGCGGTGGGGTAATGCCCTTGGTGACCAGTTGCTCCAGAAGCTCCTGCATCCCGTCCCCGGTCACTGTCCCGGCTTTGTCTACCATGAAGCCGCCTACTTCGTATGCCGCAGTCGGCATTCCGAGGTACTTAGGTTTTACTCCGAGAATCTCGCCTATGGCTGTTACTAAGTTCTTTCTGTCTGGTCCCGTTACGTTGAATTCGATTTTATTCATGGTGTGTTCCTCCGTTTTCTATATAGCTGTGTTTTTTGCTTAACACATTAATCACTCTGAATGCACATTAAAGCAACTCAATTCGAGCTGAAAAATAGACAATGATCCGAGGGTGTAATTGTTCACTTTTTCATCATCATTGGTACTGGGCGCATTATGAAAGATAGAAATATCTTGCACTATTTCATTATGAGGGGCGACCGGATCATTTTGGGAGAGGTGCGTGACGCGGCAGCCTGCGAACTGCTCAGCGTTATGAATACTGGTCATGACGGCAGTCTGTCTACTGGCCATGCAAATAGTCCTATAGATATGATGAATCGGTTGGAGACCTTAGTGCTGACAGGTATGGACATTCCTTTGGCTGCCATCCGAAACCAGATTGCTTCCGCATTGGATATCGTGGTGCAGTTGGGTAGGCTGCGGGATAAATCCCGCAGAGTGCTGGAGGTGGACGAGGTGATGGGGGTGCGAGATGGCAAGGTGGTTCTGCGTCCCATCTTTGTCTTTCGCGAGACAGGTGATGAGAGGGACAGTCTGGAAGGGAAATTGGAATCCACTGGCAATGAACTGCATCATACAGAAAAGTTAAAGAGGGCGGGACTGCATTTGTAGAATAAACTTGGCAGGAGGTGTCATTTGAAGATAGCGCAGAAGATGAAGGGAAGCAGGAACAGTGGGGAAAAAGGCCGCGCTACTGTGGGAGAGTGCAGGGCATGGCAGATTTACAGTGTGGGCTTTGGGAAAGGATTCTTGAAAGGGGCGGTTCTGGGAATGCTCTTCTACCGCCATCTTCTTGCCGTGCTGATGGTGGGGGGCGTGGTAGGAATTATTGAGGCAAGGGGAGAGAAGGAAAGGGAATGGAAGGGGAGGCAGCGGGAAATTACGCTGCAGTTTCGGGAGGGGCTGCAGGGCATCGCATCTTCCCTCGGTGCAGGGTATTCCATTGAAAACGCTCTTGGAGAGGCGAGAAAGGATTTGATTTTGCTTTACGGAGAGCATTCTATCCTAGGGCAGGAATTTCTGGGGATGGAGAGGCAGCTGGGGCTAAATCAGCCAATCGAGCAGGTATTATATGAGTTTGCGGAGAAATGGGATACGGAGGATATGAGGCATTTTGCCCAAGTGTTTCAGACGGCCAAGAGGACAGGAGGCAACCTTATTGCCATCACCCAAGCCACGGCAGAGAAAATCAGCCAGAAAATAGAGGTTCAGAGGGAAATCCAAACCATGCTTGCGGGGAAGAAAATGGAGGGAAAAATCATGTCGGCAATTCCTTTGGGGCTGATTGTGTTTTTCTGGGTTTCCTCCCCGGGATTTCTGGATTGCTTTTATCAATCTTCTGGCAGGGCGGTGTCTACAGGGCTATTGCTAGTCTATTTGGCGGCATACCAGTGGAGTAAGAAGATATGCGATATACGGGTATGAAAGATGTAACTGAAAATACAGATATGATAGTTGTAACTGAAAATACAGAGAGGAGAACGAGATGAAGGCGATTTGCGTCACTGGTATTTTGGTACTTTTCTTGGCATATTTCCTGTGGGCTTATAGGAGACAGGGGGATAGGCAGCAAGCGGGGGAGAATCCTCTGTTAAGATTTTACATTCCGGGAATATGGCTTCTAGTCAAAAAGATTCGCCGTATATTTCATCTGAAGATGAAAGGGGAAAGATACGAGGGGCTGCGGAGAATGTATGTGGGGATGGGGGAATCAGAACTATTCTGCCTGTACTATTCTAAAATGGGCAGCGTAATAGCTGTCATTCTGACAGCAGGATTGATCGCTCTGGCTGGCGCCTTTGCCCTGAGTGACGGCGATGATTTGATGAAATCCTATTATGTCAGGCGGGGGGATGTGGCACAGGGAGATAGGAATCTGTCCTTTCGGGCGGACAATGGAAGGGAAGAGAGGGAGATTACTGTAAAGATACCAGAGAGGAAGTACACGCAGGAAGAAAAAGAGAAGGCCTTAGCGATGGTGAAGAAAGAAATTAAGGAATCTCTTCCGGGAGAGAATGCATCTCTGGACAAGGTGACAAAGCCCTTGGTTTTATTAAAATCCGTGCCAGGTACTGCCATAGATATCACATGGGAATTGGGTCAGGAAGGATTGATAGGGGAAGATGGGAGCGTGGAGAACGATGGAATTACAGAGCCGATGCAGCAAGAGATTACGGCTATCTTGACATATGGGGAGGAGGAGGAGAGGATGGTGCAATCCATAACGGTATATCCGGGAGAGCAGTCTCTCTCTCAGGCATTCTGGACTAGCTGGGAAAAATTGTGGAATGAACTGGAGGAGAGCAGCAGGACGGAAAAATATGCCATGCTGCCTCAAAAAGTTGCGGGAAATCTTTTGACATACCATAAAAATCATCCTTCTTTATGCGGATATATTCTGGTTGCAATGTTTTGTCTGATTTTATTGGTTCCCCTGTGGTTTCAGAGCAGAGCCAAGGCAGAAAACCAGAAAAGGCATGAACAGCTTCGGGAGGATTATCCGGAATTTATAGAGCATTTCGTATTGTTGATTGGGGCAGGGCTCACGGTGAGGGGGACATGGGAGAGGATTGTCAGGGATTACGAAAAAAGGCAGGGGCAGAGGCATTATGTGTATGAGGAGATGGCGCTGTCCCTCAGGGAAATGGACTGTGGCATGAGTGAGACCAAGGCTTATGAACTCTTTGGAAAGAGGACGGGGCTGTTATCATATATGAAATTCTGTACGCTGATTGTCCAAAATCTAAGAAAAGGTTCTGCGGATTTGCTGCGACTATTGGATTTTGAGGTGGCGGATGCATTTCATCAGAGAAAGGAGGATGCGAAGGAATTGGGAGAGAAGGCGGGAACAAAATTGTTGCTGCCCATGGCAGTTATGCTTGCACTGGTGTTCGTCATGATTTTGTATGCGGCATTTCGGAGTATGTGATAGCCGAAACTGCGCTTGAAGCCAAAGTCGATCTGCGCTACGGCATAGGTGGTGCGACTATCGAGGGAAGTGTTTATCGGCTTTGATGGAGAATGGTCACAAGTCTTGGAGGGAGAGTTGTATTGTGCCTGTGCGCTGCCTGGCACAAGCTTTATGCATAATCTCAGCGGAGCTGAGCCATTAAAATGCAGCGCAGAAATGAGGATTAGTATGAAGAATTTCAAGTCGTTTTTGCAGGAGGAGGACGGAATCGGAACCGTAGAAATTATTTTAATCTTGGTAATCTTGCTGATGATTGTGGTGATATTCCGCAGCCAGATTACTTCGATCATCACCACTGCATTTGAAAAAATCAATGGAAGTTCAAAGACCATCAATGGAAATATCAGCATTAAAAAATAGGCGGCAAGAGCCTGAAGGAAAGGAGGTGGTAGTCATTTTATTTCAATGGAGAGAGCCGGGAAGCGTGACGGTATTCCTGACAATGATTTTCTTGCTGATGTTTTCCCTGCTGGGGGTGACATATGACTGTGCCAGAATGTCGGCTGTTCAGGGATATTTGAAGGTGGCGGGGAGTAGTGCTGCCAGAACGGTATTCGGAGATTTTAACCGGGAATTGTATCAGGAGTATGGGTTATTGGGATATGGTGGCTATGATGGTCGGAGCCGTGAGGACCTTAATAGGGATTTTCTGGAGGTGCTGGAAAAGAATTTGAAAATTTGCCATGATAATTTTCCAGACTATCATGCAGATATTTATCGCATTAGCCAGATGGAATCAACGATAGAAAAGAGTGCTGTCTTGACGGAGGAAGATGTATTCTATGACCAGATTGCCGCATTTCTCAAAAATAAGACAGTAAAGGATGTGGCAGATGCTATTTGTGAGAAGGTGAAAGGCTGCTCTTCCGGGACGGATCTGGATGATAAACTGGATCTGGCTGATAGATACGAGTCGGGGGATTATGAAGGGCTCAGGCAGGAGGAACAGAAAGAGTCGGGTGAGCCTAGAGATGAGAAAGATTTAGGAACAGAAGAGTCGAATAAGTCTGGAGATGAGGGAGGCATAGGGAAAAATGGGCCTCAAACATCTGGAGGCGGGGACGAGAAGGGGGCAGGGAATGGCAAAAGTTCTGTAAAAGATAGTGCGGGAGGAAATCCTCTGGAGGCATTTTCTCATATGATGCGGGATGGGGTGCTATCCATGGTATGTCAGGATGAGAATCTGTCGGAGGCAGAGATTATTCCCAGAGAGGGGAAAGAGGATAGCCAGCGAGAGAGCGATGCCGCTGGGAAGGGAGCAGCCGATCTCCTAAAGGGATTTTTAAAAAACGAATCCCCCTTGGAAAATGTTAGTCAGATGCCTAAGGGTAAGAAGAAGATGCTGCTTCTGGCATATACTGGAGAAGTGTGTTCGGACTATCTGGAAAAGAAGGAGGAGGGGATTCGTTATGCCAAGGAATATCTGGCGGCGGGCAAGGGAGAAGAGAGGAGCAATCTGGCATCAGTGGTGAACCGCTTGCTGGCAGTGCGCATGCTGCTGAATTTTGCCTATGTGGCAGCGGATCCCGCATTGCAGGAGAAAAGTCTTGCCACTGCTACTGCTCTGGCAGGATTTACGGGGCTTCCCCCGGTGATTACGGGCGTGCAGTATACGATTCTTTTGATTCTTTCCTTTCAGGAGGCGTGTGTGGATGTGACTGCATTGCTGGATGGGAAGGCGGTTCCGGTCATGAAGAGCAGTGCTAATTTCAAGATGAAATATGAGGAAGTATGCCTAGGAACGAAAACCCTGTTTCAGAAAAAGGCGGCGGGATATGGAAATAAAAAGGGCGGTTCTGGAATGAGCATTACATATAAGGAGTATCTGACCGCATTCCTGTTGCTGGTGGATGAGAAGACACTGTACAATCGCACGCTGGATGCGATTCAGCAGGATTTGAGAGAAAAATATAATCAAAGTTTTTGCATTGACGATTGTATCAGTAAGAGCACATATCGTATGACTTTTGAATTAAACTTTGTATTTCAGCAACTGCCTTTTTTGGATCAATCCCAGTGGGGGCAGTCAGTGGGCAGACAATGCCAGGAGGTGAGCTATGGCTATAAGAGTCGATAGGGATGTCCTCTATTTTCCCAATCACAGCCAATACAATAAAAACAATCTAATAGGAAATGGAGAGGCTCCCCAGAGCAAGGCATGTTTTGGGAATAGAGGATGTCCCTGTATGCTTTTTGCCAGAGGCTCCCTGACGGTGGAGGCGGCATTTTCTGGAACAATCTTTTTTCTGGCTGTTTTCTCCCTTCTATATTTGTTCCAGATAGTGGAGAGATATAATGGGGCGCAGATGCAGCTGGCAGATGCGGCCAAGCGTTATGAATGCTATGGGATTAAGAGCAGATTTTTTTTTGATGACAGAAAGAAAGCATGTTCTGTGGGGTGGGATGAGCAGGAAGGCATTTGTTATGTGAAGCGTCGGGAAAAGATTCCCTATCTGGGCAGCAGTTTCTTCCGCGTCTCATGGTATCAGCAGATGAAGGTTAATTGTTACGAGGGAAAGAGCATGGCAAGCCAAGGACGGGAGACGGGGGAGTATGTCTACTTGGCGGATCACGGAAAAGTTTATCACAGAGATGCAGGATGCGTATATCTGAAACCCAGTATTCAGGAGGTGTTTTATGGACAGTTGGGGGAAAAGAGGAATGCATCCGGAGGGAAATATTATGCTTGCGGGCGATGTGGAAAAGGTGCTGATCCTAGGGAGGGCAGCAGGGTGTATATTGCGCCCTATGGTGATAGCTGGCATATGGAAAAGGGGTGTTCTGGCTTGAAGCGTTCCGCCAGAAAAGTTCAGATAGAGGATGTGGGGGGACTTCCTCCTTGCAGCAAGTGTGGATCATAACGAGAGGAATAATAACATGGATAAGGTGTTGTTAATGGTTGGGCTGGGGGTATCTGCCCTTCAGGATTTGAGATGGAAGAAAGTGTGGCTGCCCCTGTTATGGGGGATTACTACGATACTGCTGCTGAAAAATTTTCTTGTCAGCAACAAGGGATTTTCTTGGTTCCTATGCGCAATATTCTTTCTGTAAGCAGAATGATTTTGGGAACAAATGCCTGAAGTCCATACAGGCCGTCGGACTCTTCCTCCAGAGCCAGCAGCACATCCACCTGGCCGCCCCTCACATGATCTTTGAGCAGGGATAGGCTGGTAAAAAGCCTAGTCTCCACAATCTCACGCTTTTTCCTGCACAGATAATTTACCAGAGGAACCATGTAGCCATCACTGTCATACAACGCCATCCTGATCTTCTTGCGCACTATGCCAACCACCTCCCTACCATAACTAGAGCATGGGCAGCAAACACAAATGGTGCCAGAATCACTGTGCGCTTCCTCTTCTTGCCAGGCAAAATATAATTTCTGGCAAGAATATATATGGCCGCTAGTAAAAAAGCAATCAAGGCAATATAGAGCAGCCGTTCCAACCCACACACACCCGCAAGCAGCATTAAAAGCTTTACATCTCCGGCTCCCAGCCCTCCCGCCAAATAAATCTGCCAGCAGAAGAAAAACACAAAGGCCATGGCCAGCATGCGACAGTATGCCGCCCTCAGGCTTCCGCTCTGAATGAACGCCATCATTAATGGCAACACTCCCACCAGTATCAGTCGATTGGGTATTTTTTCCTTCTTCCAGTCTGTATAGCTGGCAGCCAGCAATATTCCACCCATGGCAGTTTCCGCCATATCCGCACCCCCTTTCAAAAGTGTGCCGCCAATATAGCAAGATTTCCCTGCCCCTGTCAACTCCCGGTACCTCTATGCATTTTTCACAAAATTGCACTGGTCAGATTGTGAAATAATACCGAATAATATAGAGAAGAATCACGCCCCATATCCCCAAAACGCCTGAAAGAAGTACTGAAATTTCGTTGATATTGACGAAGAAATTTCCCCCGGCTTTTTCAATAAAATAATTGGCAAGTCCAATCAGTACAATGCCTAGAAGGCTGCGAAAGATAAAATTTAAAACCAGTTTTACCACGTCTACCCCCATACTTCCCAGAAAAATCAATAATCCCCCTATAAATAACAGAATCAATATGGTATTTTCCATCGAACGCCTCCTTCATTCTGGCATAATTGCCCTGCATCTGACACTGTCCACGTCACGCCAAAATAGATGCAAACATTTTCTTAGCTGCACTGCATGGCCGAAAACAGTATCTTTTTCTATACATCTTTATTCCCTTGTCCTTTTATTCATGCCAAAATTACTGATTTTTGCATAATTCCGTAACATCCAGTCTAAACTTATAGTAGAGACAGCATGACCGCAATTATGAGGGAAAGGAGAGGATTCACTTGTTTGATTTTTTATCTACTTCATCTCTTGCAAAAAAAGAAAGGCCCTCCAAAAAGGAAGCCTTTCTCAAAAAAGCATTGCTGGAAGCCCAGCGCAGCTTGCAAGATGCCTATGACGGACTTTCCAATGTGAAAGAGCCGGAACTGATTGACAGTTATATCTATGAACTTAACGCTGCCAATCTCCGCTATGAAGTCATATTGCGAGACTACAAGACACTGAAAAAAGGAAATATACTGCCATAATGTTTTTTTCTTTTAATAAACAGTACATCCAATCAGCGGACTTTAGGGCGGAGATTGTCAAATACACCGAACAAATCCAATGTGCCATTACCCCATATTTGGTTTGGAATGGTCAGCCCCTGCCTATTTGCGCCACGTATCATATAATTTTTTGCCTTCACGGTGTCCATGGCAATATCATTTTCCTGAACAAAAGCCCACTGCGCCAGCAGGGCAGCCACTCCGCCAGTTACCGCTGCCCCTAGGCTGGCTCCTGTGCGGTATCCGTACCTAGCTCTCTCATTCCTCTCCTCATCAGTAACTGGATAATTCCCCGCAAAGGGCAACGGCCCCAGTATATCCACTCCTGGCGAGGAAAAATCCGGTTTTACATTTCCCACGCGAGTGTATCCCCTTCCAGAGTCAATCGCCGAACTGCGATTGGCATCATTGTAATAGGCGCAAGTGATTACTCCCGGATTATTTCCCGGATCGCAGATTGTAGTATCTGGATTAGGCTGAAGAAATTGGGTTCCCTCTCTCAAAAATACATCCAGCGGGAGCCACATGTCAAATCGGCTGGAATACTGATTGTCATTAAATACCCGTATGCGCCAGATGCCAGGCGCTGGATTCTGGAATCTCAGTCGAATGCATTCGTCGCCACTGTCGAAAGAACTCAGCAGATATTCAATATTCACCACAGAATTTTCAAACAAAAAATTAATCTGACGCTGTTCCCCCACCCTAGCCTCGGTCTTTCCCGAATACTCCCCATCCGGGGAAATGAGCCCCACCGAATACAAATCTGTAGCATCTGCCCATAACTCTAAGGTAAACCCGGCATCTCCTTCCGCCACCCTCAGCTCCACCTCCACATTTCCGTCTACCTCCACAGGATTGCTGAGGTAATGATTGGACTGATTCGCTTCATTTCCGGTAGAGGTAACTGAAATAATCCCCCGATAGTCCCCGGTAGATTCCAAAAGTTCTCCCAGCATCCCTCCCCGATTATGCCCCCCCAAACTTGTTCCCATGCCTAGGCAGATAATCAATGGCATTCCCAAATTCATAGCCTTCCGCTCCAGATACCCTATCCCTGTCATGATATCCCCCTCGGAATAGCACGGCACGCCATCGGGAACAAAATAATAATTTTTCAAGTTTTGTTTTGCGGGCTTACACTTTACCATACAGATCGTGGCCAAGGGTGCAATTCCGGAAAATTCATTTTCCTGATTCTGATTGCCACAGGCGACCCCGGCCATAACGGTTCCATGTCCAATCTCATCCCTGCTGGGCACAATGGACAGAGGATTATCGCTTTCCAAGGCTCGATTAATGTCTTCCGCCGTATATTCCACCCCGTATTTAAACAGTGGAAGTATTTCCTTCCCCTCCCCCGGATCTTGAACGGTCTGATCCCAGATGCTCAAAATCCGGGTTCTTCCGTCACTGCCAATAAAAGCAGGGTGGGAGTAGTCAATGCCCTCTTATGTCAAGTAATTGCAGAAAAGTTTTTCAACATCTTTATATAGAAACCTCCTGTTTTAGCGGTTTTCCCACCAAACATCACCCATTTTAGGGGCTTTCAGTTAAATCATTGCCACAAAATCCTGTCTGCCATGTTAAATCATTGCAAAATCCGCTTGTGGCGATGTCAGAATGACATTTTCCATTTGATTTCAATATCTTCTTCATTATATATCAGGCTTTTATCAACATACTGCTCCAGCATTTCAAATGTCAACCCTACATCTGCGTCCATAATGATTTTTTCCGATTCAGCCCTGCAAATATCAAATGGAAAAACAAGCCAAAATTCAATATATTTATCCTTTATTTTATGGTATCATATTTTAAATGTAAGCCATATACAGGAAAGCATTCAATATCTGCCCGGCAATCGTTGCCCATGCCGCTCCTTTTACTCCCCAATGGAACACAAAAACAGCGAGCCATTATCCTACGGTCTCTTTTATAAAAAAAGTTCAAAAAATTCTTTGCTGAAAAAATTTATTGAATTTTGCTAAAGCGGCAGAGAATATTTGTAATATTGTTTCGGCGAAAATGGAACAGTAGTTAGTGAACAATCAAAGCACAGAAAGGCTCTGTATCATGCAACATATCCTTTGCCCGAAGTTCCAGAAACACCCTCTTATCTTCATACACAAGGATACGGCTGACAAAAGTCACCAGAATATCCCGGCTCAGTTCCGTAATTTCCAAAGTGGATTTCATCTTTTCCAGATTTACCCCTGCGGACACGCCTGCCTTAAACAAATCCCTCATTGCCTCCTCCTGATGCCTGATGGCAGCCTCTGCCGCCTGATACTGTGTTTCATAAATCTGCCGGAAATCCTTAAAATCTTCCTCCGTGATAATTCCCTGTTTCAAATCTTCATACAGTCCCATACGCAGGGATACATATTTTTCCTGCTCCTGATGAAGTTTCTGCATTTCTTTATTAAATGCCGCTAATTCATCAAACTGCACTTCCATTGCTTCTATCTGCGTGAGTACGTGGCTCTTATCTAAAAACAGGGAAAACTGCTGCTGCAGGCCTGCCAGAACAAGATGTTTCAGTTCTTCCTCCGGGATGCTGTGCCTTGTGCAGCCAAGCCCCTTATTTCTGGTAGGACAGATAAAATAAACCTTTTCTCTTCCCTTGTAGCGGTTTACCCGCCGGATCATCGGCTCACCGCAGTCCCCGCAAAACAGAAATCCCGTAAACATATGGCATCCAGCTTTCCCGGCAGAAGCCCTTGTGTCTACGGCGAGCAGTTTCTGTACCGTCTCAAAATCCTCTGCCGATACCACCGCCTCATGGGTATCCGGTACACGCACCCATTCCTCCTTTGGCTTTTCTACCGAGCGTTTCACCTTGTGGCTGATCTTTTCATTTTTTCCCTGCACCATCATTCCCGTATACAGTTCATTGGTCAGAATACGCTTTACCGCCACCGCTGACCACTTTGCCTTAACATGAGTGACAAACCCAGTGGAGTATTTCTCCCCCTGGGACTTCTTATATTCCATCGGAGAAAGAATCCCCATCCCGTCCAGTTTTTCCGCTATGGCAAGGTTGCTTAAGCCTGCAATTTTCCATGCAAATATCTTCTTTACAATTCCTGCGGCGTATTCATCCACAAGCAGACGGTTGACATTCTCCGGGTTCTTGCGGTAGCCGTACACGGCAAAGGCGCCGATAAAATCCCCCTTTTCCCTTTTTACCTGCTGATGGCTCCTGACTTTTTTTGAAATATCACTGCAGTAGGCATCGTTGACAAAGTTCTTGACCGGCAGCACCAGCGTTTTCTCATTGAAATCCGCCGTCAGCGAATCAAAGCTGTCATTCAGTGCAATAAACCGCACAGAAAAAGCCGGGAAGGTTTTCTGAATCAACCGCCCGGCTTCAATATAATCCCGTCCAAATCTGGATAAGTCTTTTACAATCACACAGTTGGTGCGTCCCGCCTCGATATCCTCCATCATCCGCTGAAAAGAAGGCCTGTCAAAATTTGCCCCCGACCATCCGTCGTCCACATAG
>CASGVX010000040.1 GCA_949346185.1 uncultured Lachnospiraceae bacterium | reverse complement strand
CGAGATTTCTGTTGGGCAGGAAATCGAGACGCTTCCCAGCAGGGAAAAGGCAAAGGTGAAGTCTCTGCATGTATTGGATCAGAGCGTGGAGAAGGCGGGCAAGGGCCGGCCCGTGACCGTGGAGTTGGACAGGGAAGTGGATGTGTCCAGAGGCTGCGTGCTGCATAGTCAAGGGGATATTCATCTTGGGAAGCTTTTCTCCTGCCGCCTGCTCTGGATGGATGACCAAAAACTGGTGGCGGGGAAGAATTATCTTCTGAAGGTGGGTACTAGGATGGTTCCCGCCACGCTGATGAATATTAAATATAAAGTTGATATAAATGAGGGCACCCATATTCAGTCGGAGCGCATCTACAAAAATGAGATTGCAGTGTGCGATATTGCCTGCTCAGAGCAGATTGCCTTCGGAGAATTTAAGAAGAATAAGATCTTGGGAGGATTTATCCTGATTGACAGGGTGACCCATATGACTTCGGCCTGCGGAGTCATCAGGCATCCTCTCCGCCGGGAAGAGAATATCGTGTGGCATGAGATGGATATCAACAGAAAGCTTCGGGGAGAGCATATGAACCAGACGCCCAAGACCATCTGGCTTACCGGATTGTCCGGTTCGGGAAAATCCACCATCGTCAATGAATTGGAGAAACTGCTCTTTGCCCAGGGCAGATATACCATGGTGCTGGATGGGGATAATATTCGCATGGGACTGAATAAGGATCTGGGATTCCGGGAGCAGGACCGGATTGAGAATATCCGCCGGGTGGCAGAGGTGGCAAAACTGATGAATGATGCCGGGCTGCTCACGCTGGTATCCTTTATCTCGCCGTTCCGCCGGGACAGGGAGAGGGCGAAGGATATTGTTGGAGAGGAGCATTTTATTGAAATATATATCAGTACACCTCTGGAAGAGTGCGAGAAGAGGGACGTGAAGGGGCTGTACAAAAAGGCTAGGGAAGGGAAGATTCCTAATTTTTCTGGGATTTCCAGTCCCTATGAGCCGCCAGTGGATCCGGATATCGTATTCGACACCACGGGAAAGAGCTTGGAGGAATCCGTGACCAGCATTATGGAGCAGCTGGAGAAATATCTGTAGCAAAGGAATGAATTACGGCCATGCATTCTACCTTAGGGTGTATGGCCGCAAATCCTTATGTGACGCATGCTCTATAGTCCATTGTCCAGCATGTCCTGGATATTTCGGTCTATCTTGCATGAAATCTTTTCCAGCATTTCAAGTTCCTCATCAGAGATGCCGGAAAAGATTTTATCATCCAGCCTGCTTTTTGTCAGGCGCAATTCCTCTATCATGGGCTTTGCCAGTTCCGTAGGGACATAATGGATGTATCTTCGGTCGTGCTGATCCGGCACCCCCTCCAGGTATCCTTTTCTGCATAGTTCATCTAGGATGCGGGACAGATACCCTTTATTGATGCTTAGATATTCTTGGATATCCCTTGCGGTATTCTTTTCTGACGCCTTGCTCAGATAGATAAAGATATTCAGTTCTGTTTTCTTAATGCCATATTTATTGCTGACGCCATTCAGTTGCTTGGCGACAAATTTCTTTAGTCTGTTCCCAATCATGAATCGCTCCATCTTTTCTTTCATAGTGATTCCTCCCTTGTCTGCTCGGGATATTTTGCGCTCTTCTTAGGTGCGATTATAGCTTTGCCTGGCGAGGTATTTTCGAGCCTGGCAAAACTTCGCACCTTTTTTACAGCAATCCCGACAAAACATCAACACATCCCTGAATCCCAAGCGTAGTGCTGTCCAGAACGATATCATAGCTGTGGAAATCATCCCACTGTTTCTGGGTGTTTGCACGGTAATAATTTGCCCTGCGCCTGTTATTTTTCTTTTCCACGGAATCTATCTGGGATTCTTTCACGCCATACTCCTCCATAATCCTTTTTCGCTTGGATGCCTTATCCCCATGAATAAAGACCTTGATGAGATCCGGACTTTCTTTTAATGCCTCGGAAGCGCAATGTCCGAGGAAGATAGAACTGCCCTTGATTGCAAACTTTTCGATTGCCTTCTGCTCCTCCACGAATATTTTACCGTCACTGGAGAGCATTTCGCTGTTTCCGCTCATGGACTGGCTTAGGAGATAGATGGAATACAGGAAACTGCCTTTCGTCGTCTCTTCATAATCCCGCATCTGTTCCACGGTCACATTCAAGTTCTCTGCGGCCACCCTGAGGATTTCCTCGCCATAGCAGGGAATCTGGGCTTTTGCTGCCAATTCCCTTGCAATTCTGGTTCCGCCGCTGCCATATTCTCTTTCGATGGTAATATATCTCATTTTCCTCCTCCTTTTTTGAAACCTTCATTAACTTGCACTATCAAACTGGCTGTTGTAAAGGTCTGCATAGAAACCATTCCTAGCCATCAACGTCTCATGATTTCCGCTCTCAATCACATCTCCATCTTTCAAGACAAGGATCAGGTCGGAGTTTTTAATGGTAGAGAGCCTGTGGGCGATGACAAAGGAGGTTCTGTTCTTCATTAGTTCATCCATGGCCTCCTGAATTTTCAACTCCGTCCTAGTGTCAATCGAGCTTGTGGCCTCGTCAAGAATCAGAATGGGCTTATCCGCAATCATTGCCCTTGCGATGGTAAGCTGCTGCTTCTGCCCCTGGGACAGGCTTACCTGGTCATTTAGCACGGTATCGTAGCCTTTGGGGAGAGTCCTGATAAAGTGGTCCAGGCCCACGGCTCTGCAAGCCTTCTCCATCTTTTCCTCCGATCGGTTTTCCGAGCAGTAGATCAGGTTCTCCCGCACGGATCCTTCAAATACCCAAGTATCCTGCAATACCATGCAGAACTGGGAATGCACATCCTCCCGGGGCATGTCGGCGGTGGAGATGCCGTCAATCCTGATAGCGCCCCCATCCACTTCATAAAAACGCATCAAAAGATTGACAATCGTCGTCTTGCCTGCCCCTGTGGGTCCAACGATGGCAATCTTCTGTCCCGGCTTGATATCAGCAGAAAAGTCATGGATGATCGTTTTGCTTTCCTCATAGCCGAATTTCACATGGGAGAAGGATACGCTGCCCTTCGCATGAATATTCTTCCGTTCTTTTATGCTTTCATCTGCCATTTCCTCTGCTTCGAGAAATTCAAAAACCCTGGTGGAAGCCGCTCCCGCCTGCTGCAGGGATTGTGCTGCCTGTGCGATTTGGGAAAGGGGCTGGGTAAAGAACCGGATATACATCATAAAGGATACGATGACCCCGAAGGTGATTTTCCCCTCCATTGCCAGGGCTGCTCCCACGATGCAGACTGCCACGTAGCCAAAATTGCCGATAAATGTCATGATAGGCATCATCAGCCCGGAGAGCGCCTGGGCTTTAAAGCCGCTATCCCGCAACTTTCCATTCAGCTTCTTAAACCGTGCGACTGCCTTTTCTTCCCCATTATATGCCTTTACGACAGTATGTCCCGAATAGATTTCCTCGATATGCCCATTTAGCGAGCCAAGATGCTTCTGCTGGCGGGTGAAATATTTCTGGGAACGTCCCATGATAATCATCATAAGAACAAACCCAATGATGGTAGCCAGCACTCCCGTGCCTGTCATTGCCAGATTCGTCCGCAGCATCATAATCAGCGAGCCGGCAAAAAGAGTAATGGATGACACCAGGGTGCCAATGCTCATATTCAGCGTCATTCCGATGGTATCCACATCATTGGTCACTCTGGATAGCACGTCGCCTGTGGAGGTCTTGTGGAAATATCCCATGGGCAGCCGGTTGATTTTTTTCGAGATATCATCCCGCAGTTTCTTTGAGATAATCTGGGTCACTGTGGCCATGATCCACCCCTGCGCCGCAGATAAAATCATGCTTAGCGCGTAAAGGATGACTAATGTCAAGCCGATTCTGCCGATTTCTTTCAAATCAATCGAGGGCTTGGCGAGCCCATAGGTAATCACATCCGTCATTTCTGCCAGACGGTCAGGACCTGCCAGCGTAAGCACCGTTCCAGATGCTGCGCATATGACGGCGAATAAGATTGCAGCCAAATGCTTGCGGCAATAGTGAAAGAGCTTTTTCCATGTCCCGCTTTTGATCTGACCCGAATCCATTGCCGCATCGGCTCCGGGTCGTCTATTCATTCCCATTCCTGCCATTATGCCAATTCCTCCTTTGAAAGCTGTGAAAGTGCAATCTGCTGGTAAACTTCGCATGACTCCATCAGTTCTTGGTGCGTGCCCTTGCCTGCGATTTTTCCGCCGTCAAGAACGATGATGACATCCGCATCCCTGATGGTTCCGATTCGCTGGGCAACGATTACCTTTGTGGCATCAGAACATTTTTCTTTCAGGGCATCCCGAAGTATTCTGTCCGTTCTATAATCCAGTGCGGAAAAGGAATCATCAAATATAAGGATTTCCGGATTCTTTGCAATAGCTCTGGCGATGGAAAGCCTCTGCTTCTGGCCGCCGGAAAAATTGCTGCCGCCCTGGGCCACGTATCCCTGATAGCCATCCTCCTGCTTCTCCACAAATTCTGCGGACTGGGCAATGCTTACCGCTCTTTTTACTTCATCCTCGGAAATCTCCCCTTTCCCATTGTCCCCATAAGCAATATTGGACGCAATGGTTCCCAAGAATAAAATCGCTTTCTGGGACACATAGCCAATCTTATCTCTTAATTTCTTCTGGCGATATTCTTTTACATTGATGCCATCCACAAGGATTTCTCCTTCTGTTGCATCATAAAACCGGGGAATCAGATTGATGATTGTGCTTTTTCCGCATCCGGTTGCCCCGATCAAGGCAACTGTCTGCCCCTTCTTTGCGGAAAAGCTTATTCCCTCTATCACATTCGCTGAGGAATCAGGATAGCGGAATGCCACGTTCCTGAACTCTATTTCGCCCACGACATCCCCGTTGCCTTCTGCCTTCGTGCCATCCTTGATCCTCGTCTTGGTATCTAGGACTTCCATAATTCTCTGGGCAGCCACGGATGCTCTGGGAAGAATCATAAATATCATGACAAGCATCATAAATGACATGACCACCTGCATTGCATAAGATGAAAATACAATCATGTCCGAAAACAGGGATATTTTTCTTTCTACCCCTGCCTGATTGATAATTACTGCGCCAATCCAGTATACTGCAAGGGATAATCCATTCATAATCGCTTGGATGCTTGGCATCATAAATGCCATCGTCCTGTTGGCGAACATATTTGCCGAGGTAAGGTTCTCATTGGCTTGGGCAAACTTTTCTTCCTGATAATGTTCCGCATTGTATGCCCTCACCACAGCAAGCCCCGTCAGGTTTTCCCTAGTGACCCGGTTCAAATCGTCTGTCAGGGACTGCATGATCTTAAATTTGGGCGTTGCTAGCGCCACTACCGTCAGTACGATGATTAATAGCACCACCACGGAGATGCCGGTAGCCGTCGTCCATTGCCAGCTCTTATCATATATTTTCAGGATGGCCCACACTGCCATAATCGGTGCCTTCACCATCACTTGAAGCCCCATGACAATGAGCATCTGAACCTGCTGGACATCGTTGGTGGAGCGGGTAATCAGGCTTGCCGTGGAAAAGTGCCCGATTTCCTCCATGGAAAAATTCTGTACCTTGCGAAACAGCTTTTCCCTGACGATGGCTGCAAAATTAATGCCGACCTTTGCCGCAAGGATGGCCACGGCTGCCGCAGAAATCAGACTGCCCAGGGCGCAGCCAAGCATTTTTGCGCCAGCGGCGATGACTTGACGCATCTCGCTTCCCGGGGTTTCCACCAGCTGGGTGATTTCCGACATGTAATCCGGCAATTTCAAGTCAAGCCATACCTGCGCCACAATAAAGACGATTGCAATAACTGCCAATGCCACGTCTCTGCCTTTGATGTTTTTGAATATTCGTAGCATGAATAACATATCCTCCTCTGTCATCTGGAAATTAGTTGCTATACAAACTGTTTGTATAGCAACTAATTATAAGGATATTGATGGGAATGTCAATAGAATTCGTGTTTTTTCACAAGCGTCCTTTGTAAAGCAGCAACGCTGTAGTTTGGTCAGGAGAAATCTATACGAATAGTTGATTTTTGTGTCATTTTATTGTAAAATAAAAGTAATTGATAGGAAATGGACAGGGACGTAGGATTCATTTCAGGACATTAAATAAAATGAGGAGGGTATTATGGAGATTTATGATTTTTTGGATATGAAGAAGCTTCAGGACATCCAGAATCAGTTTTCTGATGCGACTGGCCTTGCTGCCATCGCAGTGGATGCCAAAGGGGAATACATGACTGAGGGGAGCAACTTTACGGATTTCTGCATGAAGTACACCCGGGGTTCTGCAGAGGGAAATCGCCGTTGCGTGAAGTGCGACAATGAATGCAAGGGTACATATTTCTGCCATGCGGGCCTGATGGATTTTGCCTTTGACATTATTGTTGACGGCGAGAAGATGGGGGCGATGATTGGCGGACAGGTTCTTCCTCAGGAGCCGGACGAGGAAAAGTTCCGCGCTACGGCGGAGGAATTGGGGATTGACCCGGAGGCATATGTGAGGGCTCTCCGCAAGGTTCCTATCAGTGATGAGAAGAAGATTCGGGCATCCGCAAAATTGTTGGAATTGGTGGTGAACCAGCTGGTGGAGATGGAGTACAACCAGTATAAGAATAGCGGAAGGCTGACCGGGCTCAGCGATGAAATTAATCACGCCACAGAGGTGATTGAGACCATTAATAATAATACCCATTCCCTGAAGTCTATTGCCAGCAAGCAGAAGATGCTGTCATTGAATGCATCTATTGAGGCTGCCAGAAGCGGCGAGGCTGGAGTGGGATTCGCTGTGGTTGCGAAGAGTATGGGAGATTTGTCTACCCAGTCTGCTGCCATATATGGTGACATTGAGAAATCTGTGATTGAAGTGACGGATGCCATCGAGAAACTGTCGGGCATGTATCATCAGTAATGGTCATTTGAGTATATATAAAGGGAAATTTGGATGTGCCAAAGTTACTATTCACAGCCAAATTTCCCTTTTTCGCTATGTATATGTATGAGAAACTTCGCACTTTTTAACTGATAGGATTAAGGGGGGGACATCTCAGCAATGAAAATGGGTGAGAATGGTATTTTTGATTCCCTTTTCCTTATCGGAAACTTGTAAATAGGTGGCGTTTATGTTATACTCGGTGTTATTATTTTGTTACTATGAATCGTAACATGATTTCCGCAAGTGGGAGGACATTCCCAAGAAAACCCAGCGAGAAAGCAAGGTGATTGCTTATGACGAAAAAGATAGATGTAGTGATAGTTGGAACAGGAGCGGCAGGGTTATTCTGCGCACTGCATTTTCCGAAAGACGTGCAGGTGCTGATGATATGCAAGTCGGATGTGGATAAGAGTGATTCCTACTTGGCCCAAGGTGGTATTTGCATGCTTCGGGACGAGGAAGATTATCAGGGATATTTCGATGATACCATGCGGGCGGGGCATTATGAGAATGATTCGGCTTCTGTAGAAGTGATGATTCGCTCTTCTCAGCAGATAGCAAAGCAGTTGCTGGCATACGGCGTGGATTTTGAACGAGACGGGGATGAGCTTGTCTTTACTAGGGAAGGGGGGCACAGCAGACCCCGCATTCTCTTCCACAAGGACTGCACGGGAAAGGAAATTACCAGCACCCTGCTGGAGAATGTAAGGCAGAGGAAAAATGTTCAGATGATGGAGCATACGATGATGCTTGATATCATTTCAGATGGGAAACGCTGCCATGGCATCGTGGTGCAGGATTCTACCGGGGATGTGCAGGTGGTACAGGCGAAATATACGGTCTTTGCCTGTGGCGGCTTGGGGGGCTTGTACCAGCATACCACGAATTTCCGCCATATTACTGGGGATGCTTTGGCGATTGCCAAGAAGCATGGGATCGCATTGAAGCATGTGGATTATGTGCAAATCCATCCCACCACGCTATATTCCGAGAAGCCGGGAAGGCGTTTCTTGATTTCGGAGTCTGTCCGGGGGGAGGGAGCCATTCTTCTCAATAAGAATAAGGAGCGGTTCTGCGATGAACTTCTTCCTAGGGACGTGGTAACCGCAGCCATTCATCGGCAGATGGAGGAGGACGACATGCCATTTGTATGGCTTTCTATGGAAAGGATTCCTGAGGAAGAGATTCGTTCTCATTTTCCCAATATTTTGAAGCAGTGCTTGGAAGAGGGCTATGACCCCACCAAAGAATGCATTCCTGTGGTGCCGGCACAGCATTATTTTATGGGGGGGATTCAGGTGAATCTTTCCAGCAGGACTTCCATGGAGGCTCTGTATGCCATTGGGGAGACTTCCTGCAATGGGGTGCATGGGAAGAATCGCCTTGCCAGCAATTCTTTGCTGGAGTCTTTGGTGTTTGCAGAGAGGGCGGCGATGGAGATTTCCGGCGAGGTGGGAGAGGCGCATTTTGCTGACATAGACGGGCTGGCAGATATGCGGCAGTATCAGGATGTGAACCGGCTGCAGGAGGAATACAAGAAAATAGTATTGGAAGAGATAGAAAGGGAGAGTTAGTGCGATGAAAGATCCGATTACATGGAAGGTAAATGCTGATAGGTTGATAAGGCAGGCGTTGGAGGAGGATATCACCAGCGAGGATATTTCCACCAATGCGGTGATGCCGGAGTATCAGAAAGGGCAGGTGGAGCTTATCTGCAAGCAGGATGGCGTTGTGGCCGGAATGGGCGTGTTCCAGCGAGTGTTTGAACTTTTGGACGATACCGTCTCCTTCGATATGCGGGTGAAGGATGGAGATGAAGTGAAGAGCGGAGATTTGATGGCGGTGGTTACCGGGGATATCCGGGCATTGCTTTCCGGGGAGCGCACGGCGCTGAATTTCCTGCAGCGCATGAGCGGGATTGCCACCTATACCCATGCCATTGCGGAGATGCTGAAGGGGAGCAAGACGACTCTTCTGGACACCAGAAAGACTACGCCGAATATGCGCATTTTTGAGAAATATGCGGTGAAGGTGGGGGGAGGCAGCAACCACCGATTTAATCTGTCGGATGGCGTAATGTTGAAGGATAACCATATCGGGGCAGCAGGGAGCATTACGAAGGCTGTCCAGATGGCGAAGGAGTATGCGTCCTTCGTACATAAGGTCGAGGTGGAAGTGGAGAATCTGGAGATGGTGCGGGAGGCTGCTGATGCGGGAGCGGATATTATCATGCTGGATAATATGTCTCCTGAGCAAATGCGGGAGGCTATTCGCATCATTGATGGAAGGGCGCTTACGGAGTGTTCTGGCAATGTGACTAGGGAAAATATCAAAAACTTGATTGACGTGGGGGTGGATTATGTGTCCAGCGGTGCTCTGACCCACTCGGCGCCGATTATGGATATTTCGCTGAAGAATCTGCATGGCTGTGAATAACTCATGAATGCTATCATTCACAGTTAAATGGATTTGAGGATTATTGGCAAGAGATTGTTTCATGTATCGTTTGGCAATGTGCATGGTGACGCTGTTTAAGGCGGCATGTCGGCTTTATTTGGAAGGAGAATTGGGAAATCATGAAAAAAGCAAGATATCTGCTTTGTTTTATGCTTATGTTTGCATTGGCATTGACAGGGGTTGCGGGAGAGAAGAAGATTGCCTCCGCCGCGCCGGTATCTGCCAATGGGCGGCTGCAGGTGAAGGGGAGGCAGATAGTGAATAAGAAGGGAAAGCCATTTGTGATCAAAGGGGTATCCACCCATGGGATTGCTTGGTTTCCCCAGTATGTGAATAAGAAGGCATTTGCCTCTCTGAAAAAGCGGGGAGTGAATACGGTGCGGCTTGCCATGTACACGGAGGAGTATGGTGGTTACTGCAACAGCGGGAAGGCGAAGCAGAGGGAACTGAAAAAATTGCTGGACGATGGAGTGCAGGCAGCCAAAGCTTTGGGAATGTATGTTATCATTGACTGGCATATCCTGTCCGACGGCAATCCTCTGAAAAATAAATCCCAGGCGAAGAAATTTTTTCAGGAAGTGGGGAGAAAGTACGCTTCTTATAATAACGTACTCTTTGAAATCTGCAATGAGCCAAACGGCGGGGATGGGAATTGGACAAATATCAGAAAATATGCGAAGCAGATGATTAAAACCATCCGCAAGGTCAATCAAAAGGCGATTATTATTGTGGGAACGCCCACTTGGAGCCAGGATGTGGATGTGGCGGCGCAGAAGCCTCTTGAAGGGAAAAATATTGTGTATGCCTTTCATTTCTATGCGGCTACCCATAAAGAGAATTTGCGGAGGAAGCTGACTGGGGCAGTAAAAAAAGGGCTGCCGATTCTGGTGACGGAATTTGGCATTTCTGAGGCCAGCGGAAATGGCAAGATAAGCACTTCCCAAGGGAATCGCTGGATGAGACTTTTGAATAAATATAAGATTGGCAGAGTGTGCTGGAATTTATCTAATAAGACGGAAAGCTGCGCGCTGCTGAAGAGTAGCTGTCGCCGTGTCAGCGGATGGAAATCCAGTGATTTCACGAAGCAGGGCAGATGGCTGTGGAAGCAGTATTAAGTATGGACAGCACGGGAATTTGTGCATGGTATTTTCTGCTGCGCTGAACTGTTTGCATGGCGGGGCTGAGATGATTGAGATGCGTGAGGTTTGATGGTGCCTGCAAGTCTGGCATGTTGGGTAATATGAAGAGAGAAGGAGATAGGAAATGAGCGAGTATAAGTTGAACACGAGATGCGTGCAGGGTGGCTATACGCCGGGAAATGGGGAACCCAGACAGATTCCCATTGTGCAGTCTACTACTTTTAAGTATGACACTAGCGAGGATATGGGGAAATTGTTTGATCTGGAGGCAGAGGGATATTTTTATACCAGATTGCAAAATCCCACCAATGACCATGTGGCGGCGAAGATAGCGGAATTGGAGGGAGGCACGGCGGCCATGCTCACTTCTTCCGGACAGGCGGCGAATTTCTTTGCACTATTCAATATCTGCGAGTGCGGAAGCCATATTGTGGCGTCCTCGTCTATCTATGGCGGTACCTTTAATTTGATTGCAGTCACCATGGCGAAGATGGGGATAGAAGTGACATTTGTGCCGCCAGATGCCACGGAGGAGGAACTGCATGAGGCTTTTCGGGAGAATACACGGGCAATGTTCGGGGAGACCATTGCAAATCCTGCGCTGACGGTGCTGGATATCGAACTTTTCGCCAAGGTTGCCCATGAGCGCGGCGTGCCTCTGATTGTGGACAATACCTTTCCCACGCCGGTAAATTGCCGTCCTATTGAGTGGGGGGCAGACATTGTGACCCATTCCACCACCAAATATATGGATGGACATGGGGCAGCAGTGGGC
>CASGVX010000039.1 GCA_949346185.1 uncultured Lachnospiraceae bacterium | reverse complement strand
ATATCTTAACTGGAAAACTGCAGAAAGATACGAAACTCCCCTCCAAGAGAACCTTCGCCAAAAACCTAGGCATCAGCACCATTACCGTAGAAAATGCCTATGGCCAGTTGCAGTCAGAGGGATATATCTACTCCCAGCCAAAACGAGGCTTCTTTGTCATGGAACTCTCCCGCCCGGAGGAAGTATCTTTTCCGGCAGATGTCCCCGTGCCTGAACAGCCCCTATCAGAAAAAAAATACGAGATAGATCTGGTAAACAATAAAACCCACCCAGACAACTTCCCCTTCTCCATCTGGACAAAAATCATTCGGGAAACCCTCTCCCAAAAGCGGGAGGAACTGATGACCACCCCGCCCTGCGGGGGAATCCTAGAACTTCGTGCCGCCATCGCCAGCCACCTGAAAGCATTCCGGGGAATGGAGGTAGCCCCGGAGCAAATCATCGTGGGAGCGGGCACGGAATACCTCTATGGGCTGATTATACAGTTTCTGGGCTATGAGAAAATATATGCCATCGAAAACCCCAGCTACCGGAAATTGGCAAAAGTGTACCACAGCAACCGGGTTATCTGCCATCCCATCCTCTCCGACGACCAGGGAATGAACCCTGCCTCCCTGGAGGCAGTCCATGCCAATGTGGCCCACATCTCCCCCTCCCACCACTTCCCCACGGGAAAAGTTACCGCCATCAGCCGCCGCTACGAGCTTCTGGCATGGTCCACCAAGGCTCCGGAGAGATATATCATAGAGGATGATTACGATTCGGAATTTCGCATGACCGGAAAACCCATCCCCACCATGCAGAGCATCGACATGTCAGACCGGGTCATCTATGTCAACACCTTCACGAAAACCCTGTCCTCCACCATCCGCCTAGGCTACATGGTGCTGCCAAAGCATCTTCTACAGAGATTTTATCAGCACATGCAGTTTTACTCCTGCACCGTATCCAATTTTGAACAGTATACCCTGGCACATTTCCTCTCCCAAGGATACTTCGAGAAGCACATCAACCGCATGCGTACCCATTATAAAACCATCCGTGACGATCTATTATCCGCACTAAAAAAAAGCCCCCTCTCCCCCCGTATCCACATATACGAGGAAAATGCAGGACTCCATTTTCTGCTGGAAGTCAACACCACTCTCTCTGACGAGGAAATGACTGCCGCCGCCAAATCCCATGGCGTGCACCTGTCATTCCTTTCCCAATATTATTTCGATACTGAGGAAAATATCCCGGATCATATGCTGGTATTTAACTATTCCGGCATTGCCAGAGAAGATATTCCCAAAACTCTGGAACTGCTGTCAAAAATCATTTCCTAACGAACGCAGTATTGCCACCATTCGTTTCCATTCACAGCCATTCTTCCCCTCGCAGGGAAACGCCCATTCCCTACTATTCATAAGGATTCAAATGATTGGCAGATAGTTTCTCTGCACGGAAAGGATTCCACCAGACAGCCAGCCCTCCCAGCAAGATTCCATCCAGGATTCCCACCAGCACGTCCGTGGGATAATGAATCCCCACATATAATCTGGAAAAGGCAATCAGCGCCGCCAAAATCACCGCCGGCACACCATATTTCTTCGGAAACAGATAGGCAATCACCGTGGCGGCAGCAAAGGACGAGCCGCTGTGCCCCGATGGAAAGGAAAAATCCACTGCCCTTCCCACCAGACATTGCAGACCGTCAACCACCTCGTAAGGCCGAATCCGGGCTACTGCGTTCTTTAAGATGCCATTGTTCACAATCAGGGAGAAAAGCAGCGCCAAGACAATCGTCGCTCCCGCTTTCCTAGTTTTCTTGATGCAGAGACACAGAATCGCCACCAGAATCCAGAATATCCCTGCATCACCCAGGGCAGTAATCACCTTCATGATCGGGGTGAGCATGGGATTCCTTATGTATTCCTGTATCCATAATAAGATTGCTCCATCCATTTTCACTCCTCCTATTCTACGCTACCTCCCGCCCCTCATGGCATACTCCACCCCATGCATCCCCTGTATCTCGTCGATCATCCGCTCCAATTCCATCCGGCTGTTCACAAGGATTGTCACGCGCATGCTGTCATCCCTCTGGCTGTAATCTATCCTCTTAATCCTCTTTTTTCTAGAAATGATATAGGTGAGCACCGACAGCATGCGCTCATCCCCCCCATCTTCCTCAAAGGTAATGTCAATATTCCCGGAATACCCAGCAGAATCCACCTCATCCGAAAGGTTCCCGGCGTCCTCATCCTCTTGGGAAGCAGAACGTATCTGGGAACTGCGCAGCCACTTCTTAATCCCATTTCTCGCATTGGCAGTCTGCACAAATCCCAGCCACTCCTCCCTAGGCTCGGATCCCTCCTGCGACGTGGCAATCTCGATCACATCTCCATTGTGCAAAACATAATCGAAATCCTCGCTCTTTCCATTCACATAAGCGCCCACGAGGCTGTTTCCTATATCGCTACTTACAGAATATGCAAAATCCACGATGGTGGAACCATTCTGCAGACGCTTAGCATCTCCTTTGGGCGTAAAGCACAGAATCGTCTCCGAAAACAGATCGAAATCACATTTTACCAAATCAATAAATTCCGCATTGTCCGTCACATCCCGCTGCCATTCCAGAATCTGCTTGAGCCAGATAGACTTCTCGCGCTGGCTCTTGCTAATCTCCTTCGCATCCACCATATGGACGCCATACTTCCAATTGGCCAGCACGCCGTATTTGGCCTGATCCTCCATCTCCTTGGTCTTAATCTGAACCTCGAACTTGTTTCCATTCCTAGAGATCAGCGTCGTATGGATTGCCTGATACATATTCTCCTTTGGCATGGCGATGTAGTCTTTTATCCGGTCTGGAACTGGTTTAAAAAGATTGTGCAGGATGCCCAATGCAATATAGCAGTCCCGCACGGAATTGACCGTCAATTTCACTGCCCCGATATCGTACATCTCGTCCAAGGTTTTCTTTCCATTAATCATTTTCCGATAGATGCTAAATAGATGCTTCATCTCATACCGAATCTGATAGAGCACGCCAGCGTCATCCAATCCCAGACTCACCTCTCTCAGCACGGGCGCCATTTTTTTCTTCTGCCTTACCGTATTGATATTGTCTCTGATTTCCGCAAGACCCTGGGGATACAGATAGGAAAAAGACAAATCTTCTAACTCCGTGCTCAAGATAGAGATTCCCAATCTCTGCGCAATGGGGGAATATAAATCCATGGTCTCGCTGGCGATTTCTATCTGCTTCATATGCTTTTGATATTGCAGCGTCCGCATATTATGGAGCCGATCCGCAAGCTTTATAATAATGACCCGGATATCTTCCGCCATTGCCAGAATTAATTTCCGAAAGCTTTCCAGCTTCATTTCCTCCTTAGAACTGTCATTGGAAAATGCCGTCAGCTTCGTAACGCCTTCCACCAGAAACATCACCTCTTGCCCGAATTGCTCCTGAATGGTCTGGCTTGAAACCTCCGTATCCTCCACAACATCATGCAGGATTGCAGCAATAATCGTCTCCTTGTCCAGCCTCAGTTCCGACAGAATCATGGCAACGCAGAGCGGATGCATGATAAAAGGCTCGCCTGATTTTCTATATTGTCCCGCATGGGCATCTCTGGCAACCTCAAATGCCTTTCTGATCATGCCATTGTCATCCGCAATGGGATGATACATACGAATATTACTAATTAATTGCTCATATAGATCTTCCAAATTTTTATTCTCGTCCATGACTAACCAGCTCCCCATCTCTATTCATCAATACTATTCGCAACCATTCATCCCCTCCTGAGACAGCCCCTCTGCTTTCAGCATATTGTACCAAAAAAACTTCTAATAGACCAGTCCTTTTCCCTACTTTGCAGAAAAAAGAGCTCCCTTTGCCAATTCATCCGCCACATCGTTATATCGGTCTCCCGAATGCCCCTTCACCTTCACAAATGAAATCTGCAGCTGTTTCCTGATTTCCTGATAGCATGCCCGATAAGCTTGGGTTCCCTCCTTATTCGCCTTCCAAGCCCCGTTGCACCACTTGGCAATCCCCTCGTAATCATGATAGATTACCAACTTTTCCACGCCCTTCTCCAAAGCAATCTTCATGGCAGTCTCCGAGCCCTTTATCTCCCCCGCCACATTCCGCATAGCGGCCAGTTCCCGATCCGAATACCGTCGGCCATAATGCTCCTCCTGCCCCTTGTATAAAAACACCACGCCGCAGGAAAAGTCTCCGCTGACCTTGTCATAACTGCCATCCACATATGCCACTGCCGTCCCCGGCTCCCGGAGATACTCCCTGTAATCCCCTATGGGCTGCATTCCCGCCCCCTGCTTCCTATGCTCATTCCCTGCAATGCTCTCGTCGGCCAGCCCCCCGCTTGCCAGAAATTCCTTTGCTTCCTCCACGCTGGTAAAACTCTTATACTCCGCTCCCGAATATCCTGTCACTTGCTTCTGGCATTCTGCCCAGGTAGGGAACATTCCCGTCTTCCTCCCCTTTCGCACTGCATAAATCTTCTTATTTGCCATATTGCTCCCTTCTATATTATGCATTTCCTGTTCCGTATAGCGATTTTCATTCCTCCATCACGATCTCTCTTCCAACTCCCACAGCAGCGCCCGCTTCCTGCTGCCCACCAGAAGCCTCTCGCTATACTGCAGATATCTCTCGCAGCGATAGTCTGCAAGAAAGAATACGCTCTCCCTGGACATGGTAAGTTCCGTCACGAAAACAATCATCTCCTCCCCCTCCCCGAAGGCATCCTCCAAGAAGTCAAAGGCACATTCCAACTTCCTCGCCCATTCCTCCCTGTATCCCTCCATCTGCTGTCTGCACTGGTCAAAGCCGTCCTTCGCCTCCCCAAAACTCTCCCTTGCATCCCGCCCCCCTGTCGGCACACCCTGTTCCAGCAGCTGACCCAGCTGGCAATAGAAAGAGGCTTCCTTTCCGCTCCAAAACCCTGCATTTTTCCCGGCATCCCAAGCCTGCTTCTTCTCAAGCAGCCATTCTTCATAGCATGCCTTTGGGTTTTCCGCCCCCTCTACCCGGCGGCGGTATCCCTTCAGGAAATCATACCACTCATCCGTCCGTTTCTTCAGCCATCGGTACTGCTCCATGCCCTGAAATAACTTGTCCAGAAGAAGATTCACCACCGCCAGCCGCTCATCAAAGGCGGCATCATACAGCCTTCGGTAGATTTCGGTGGAAACTTGCCCTTCGAGGATTTCTCCCATACCGTAATCATCCTGATACTTTTCGTAAAGTTCCAGATAAGCGGCCACATCCTCCGCCACATCCATCAATCGAAGATATTCATAGACCATCTCCGGCGCAAGAGACACCTTCTGCCTCCGATAGGCTTGAAGCATATGGCTAAAATCCTCCCATCCCCTAGCCGTCACAAACTGCATCCCATCCACATCCATCTCCATGCGGTAAAAATTCTTTGGATGCAAGTCTAAGTATGCCAGCAAAGCCCGGTCAATTTCCACGCTCCTAGCGTACTCCTTCCACACCTCGTAATCCGCCTCAATATTCATCAGACGCACCCGGTCTAGCGTCACCACGTCAAACTCCCGCACAGACTTATTATATTCCGGGGGATTTCCCGCCGCCACAATCATCCATCCTTTCGGAATGCTCTGATTCCCAAAGGTCTTGCACTGCAAGAACTGCAGCATGGTGGGAGCCAGCGTTTCCGATACGCAATTGATTTCATCAATAAACAATATCCCCTCCGAAAGCCCTGTATCCTCCATCTTCTGGTAGATGCTGGCAATAATCTCGCTCATGGTATATTGGGTGACAGAGTAGGTTTTCCCCTGATACTCCTCCTTCTCAATAAAGGGAAGCCCCACTGCGCTCTGCCTAGTGTGGTGGGTGATAGTGTACGCCACCAGCAAGGTGCCGCACTCTCTGGCAACCTGTTCCATGATCTGGGTCTTCCCCACCCCCGGCGGCCCCATCAGAAGAATAGGACGCTGCCGCAGCATGGGAATCACATACTGCCCCTGTCCATCCTTTTCCATATACGCCATCACCGTGCGCTTCAATTCCTGTTTCGCCTCTTTAATATTCATTCTAACTCCTCCTGCTCCAACTGCATCCCCATGGCCCACGCTGGCACCTTTTCCTCCTCATACTCCTCCAGAAACAAAAAAGCCGTCTTATAAGAGGGCTTCTTCTTCGGATAGATCCCCCTTCCATCGGTAAAATACAGCAATCCGCACAGCTGCCTAAACTCCCCCTGCTCCAGAAGCTCCTCCACGTAGGCAAAGGCAGGCCGGAAATCCGTATTGCCTCCTCCCACGATCTCGAAATTCTGAAACAATCCTTCCAGTTCCACCTCGCTCTCAATCACCGTATCCCGCCGCACCTTCTCATCACACTGAATCACATGAATGCGGCAGCGATGAAAAAAACTGTCCTCCTGCCGCAGAATCTGAAAAGTCTCCCGCAAAAAGTTCTTCACCAGCGTGCCATTGGTGGAATAACTGGTATCCACCACCACCACAAAATCCCGAATCTTCCGTATCTCCCGGCTTTCCACCGGCTCCACCAGAGGCATATTGCCATAGAGGCGAAGCCCATAGGTATAGAAAGTCAGATCAAAGGTGTCCTCATCGCAGTGAACCTCCTCCCGAAGCACCGCAAACTTCCGCAGAAATTCCCGATAATTCCTCCTGCTCTTCTGCACCTTCAGCTGCCTGGCAAGAATCCCTTCCCCCTCACCGGCATCCTCCCCCCGACGCTTCTGCTCCATTCTGGTCTGTCTGGCTACCTGATTCCACTTCTTCTGAATCTGGCTCATGGGCATCTGCCCCTGCACCTCCTTTGGCCAGAACACATGGTCATCTGCAAAAAACTCCCTCTCTATCTGCTGCAGCCGCTCTCCATCCTTCCCCTGCAGATACCGATAAATCCGGGGAGCGGATATCCCCGCGCCATCTTCCTCCAGTTCCCGGTATACCTCCTTCCGCAGAAAAGTGAGAATCCGCTTCGTGCAATTCTTATTCATTCCGTCAATGGTATGCTCCACCGCAATATCACAGGCAATCCCCCACAAGTCTCTCTGCCGCTGCCCCGCTATCCACAGATGGGAGAAAATACAGTGCAGAACCGTGTGGAGATACAGCCGGTCAAGATATTGGGAATTTTTCGGAAACACCCGAAGAATCTGCTCAGGAGAAAAGTATAGGTGCTCTCCCTCCGTGGCAAAGGTCTGCAATCTGGCATCAGCCTTTGGCTCCAGCACAGAAAGGGCAATGCACAGAAAAGGAAGTTCCAAATAAATCTCCTCACGCAGGAATGCCAGAATCTTCCCTGACATCTCCTCCTCCCAGAAAGTCTGGGAAGACTCAAAAGTCTTCGAACACATAATCACCCGTCCCCCCTCTCTTTTCTCCTTCCTCCATAGATAGCATATGGCGCACGCCCTCCGTCCAGTTTCCAGACACCGCCCTCTCCAGACAGCCCTGGAGCGAATCAGGCTTCAAAAGTCCCAGATCATACAATGCCTGTATCCCGGCAAGATTTCTCTCCTTCACCAGCATCGCACAGGCCGGGTCAATATTCTCAGACACATATACCTGGTACATATTCTGTTCCCGCTCCTGAAGGCACCAAGGATACTGCAGCCGAAAGCATGCCATGCGGCAAAGGGTGTGCACGCTCTCCTCCCCCCATTCCATAGAAAATATCCTGTCATATGCCCCGAAATCCACTGCGCCCTTCTGGAAGCACTGCCTCGCCCGAAATCCCTCCCCCTGGATATTCAGCTGAAAGATATGGGCGGGGCCAATCAAGTCATAGCCCTCGAAATATTCAGGATACAGAAGCGCCGCCTGAATCTGCTCTCCCTCCGTGAAATAGACGGCAGTCTCCCCGCTCCGCTGAGCCAATATCTGCTTCAGGCAGCTGACCTGTCCCGGACTGCCCCGAAAATAAAAAGACGAGAGACGGCGGCAGTTCATAAAAGCATCACTGCCAACCTCCATCTCTCCCATTCCCAAAACTATTCTCTCTAATTCTCCACACTGGTAAAAGGCAAGATTCCCAATCTTCGTCACGGAATCCGGCAATTCCACCCCAGCGACATTTTTCCCAGCCAAGGGATGCAGACCCTCCCGCTGGCACATCCGGGCAAACGCTTGGTTTCGCAAAGATTCCCGCTCCCGGGACTTTGCATCCCCAATGCCCAGTAAAGCTCCTTGTCCGCCATGGATCCCAGCCCCGCCACTGTCCCAATGAAACTCTGCCATCTCCGAACAAATCCCATAATCTCCCCGAGGTTCCTTCTCGGAAAAACAATAGTCTCCAATCTCTGCCACCATGCCGGAGGCAATCTTTTGAGGCAGGACTACCTGAGATTCCCGCCCGAAGACCCGCAGCATCCTCACTCGTCCTTCTGTCAAGGGCTGATACCAATACCACTGTTCCATTCTATCCTCCCATCTGACACACGCATTTCCGACATACGCTCTTCTTACCTTTCACTAAACTACCCACAATTGACAGACCATCACCTTATCCTAGCAAATCTTAACAAGCCGTCGATCAGATCCAGTCCAATCCGATAGAGCACGAACAATAGGGCAAAAGCCAAAAGAAGTACCAATATCCGATAGAGAAGATACGCCTTGGCAAAATCCTTCTTCACAGCGGGGGTGCTTTTCCTGATTGCCAGCACCAGCATATAGAAAAATCCCACCACTGGCACATGGATAAAGCAAATGGTCTGAAACCACTTGCCAACCCTTCCATACTGTTTTATTTTTTCTTCCCGGGAAAGAGATTCCCTTCCCCTCTCTGCAGCATGCTTCTGCTTCACCCGTCCCTCCATTCTCTTGATGCCGTCGAGCATGCCGGCACAAGCCTTATCCGAAAAGCGTCCATTGCCACCCACAGCCATTCCTCCTCTCCTGAGATAACCTTCTGCCACCCTATTCTCCCACGGGATTCATGGTGGGCTGGGGCGTCTGCATTGGCTGCACTGATGCGGCAGGGGCGATAGACGACTTGGACGAATGATCATCCAGCCCCCGAATATATGCCACATTCTTTTTGTACGCCCTCAGCAATGACGAATATTCACTGTAGCCCTTGCAGGCATCCAGCGCCTTCTTCGCCTTTGCAATCAATTTATTCATATTAGGCGGCTGCTTCTTATATGTGCGCAGCACCCGAATCCGAGCCTTTGCCGCCTTGACCCGGCTCTTTCTCAATGCGTTCTGCCTCTCCCTCTTGGATGCCTCCGCCTGCTTCCTGGCAATCAGGGCATTCTCCGCCTGTCTTGCCTCATAGTAGGCAGCCTCTGCCTTCTTCCAGTCCACCGCATCCTCCTTCAGAGTAGCATATTTATCTTTTGCCCTGGCGGCATAGGACTTTCTCACCTTGTCATCCTCTATGGCGGAAATCATGTCCCTAAGTTCCTCATAGGTATCCCGGAACTCCACGTAATCCTCCATGCTCTTCAATGCCATGGCCTCGAACTTGCGCAGCAATCTCTTCACAGTTTTCTCATAATTCTTTTCCTCAAGATTTGATGCGTAATCTGATTTTTCCCCCAGAATAAGCGTGGAAAAGTAATCCTTTCCCCCTGTCCGCTTTCTGGTACCTGCCGTCTCCGTCCCTTTCTGAATCGTTCCATTGGATTTATAGCCCGCCAGGCAGATCGTATTCGGCACATCAAAATCCAAAGGCTCCAATTTCTTATGAATGCTGTCCATATACTTTTTCCAGATGCCGCCGGTCACAGATGCGCCCGTGGCTCCCGGCATGGGTCTGGGCGTATCATATCCCGCCCACACCACGGTAGTATAATATCTGGTATAGCCGCAGAACCACACATCCTTTCCAGAATTGGCCGTTCCTGTCTTGCCTGCGCAGATCTGCTTATTCGCCATCTGCAGCCTGTGCCCCGTGCCATAAGATTCCTGAAACACGCCCTTCAGCACATCCGTCATCAGCCATGCCGCATCCTCTGAATAAACCTGCCTAGTCTCTTCCGAATGCTTGTACACCGTGCCGTCAGATACATGCTCAATCTTGCGAATGCAGGTCTTGTCGCTATAACTGCCGCCATTGGCCAAGGTGGAGTACCCCTTCGCCATATCCACTACCCGCACTCCTTCGGTGAATCCCCCAAGGGAGAGAGCCAGATTGTCATTGTCGATATAACTCAGATTATGGAACTTCATCTTATCCAGAAAGCTAAGGCCATACTTGGGCGTAATAGTATCCAGCACCTGCCATGCAATGGTATTGATAGACCTGGCAACCGCCTCCCTGATGCGCACGCTGCCCCGGTAGCCGCCGCCGGAATTTTTCGGCCCATTGGCAATGGCTTTATCCGTCATCATCGTGGCCGGGGAGAACTTTCCAGATTCAAATCCCGGCGCATAATCTATCAGAGGCTTGATGGAACTCCCAGACTGCCTTGCCGCCAGATAAGCCCTGTTGTACGGATCCTTGGTTCCCCTCCCCCCCACAATGGCAACCACGTAGTTAGAGGTATTGTCCACGCACACCGCAGCCCCCTGCATCTTATATTTTCCCGTCTCCTTATTTTTCTCCTTACTGTAAGCCAGCCCCTCATTCACCGACTTCTGCAGCTGCTTCTGCTTATTCATGTCAATGGAGGTGTAAAGCCGATAGCCGCCAGAACGGATAGCATTGCATTTCTTAGAATAAATATCACTGTATTTTTCCTGATATGCCTCATACTCCTCCTTGTCTTTAAAAGTATACTTACACTTGAAGTCTTCCTTCTCCATCAGCCCCAGCGCCGCACAGTGAATAGCATAGCTGGTAATATAATTCTCATGATTTCCATCTTCCGCCACTTGGAGCACCTTCAACTTCTTCTTCACTGCAACTTTGTACTCTTTTTCAGAAATCACGCCCTCCCTCACCATAATGGCTAGGATGCTATTCCTCTTTTTCAGCGCATTGTCTGGATTCGCAACCGGATCATACCGACTGGGGCTATTCGAAAGGCCGATCAGCACGGCCGCCTCCTGAGGCTCCAAATCCGCGCAATCCTTCCCAAAATAATATTCGCTGGCGGCCTGCACCCCATAACATCGATTCCCATAAAAATTACTATTACAATAAAATTCCATGATCTTGTCTTTGGAAAACTTTTCCTCCACTGTGGGAGCCAGCAATATTTCTGCAATTTTTCTAGTGAAATTTTTCTTTTGATTCAAGAGATTATTCTTAATCACCTGCTGGGTGATGGTACTTCCCCCCTGCGTGATTTCCATATTATTTTTTAAGAGGGCAACGCCTGCCCGAAGAGTTGCAAGGACATCCACGCCCGCATGAGTCTTGAAACGCTTGTCCTCCACCGCGATATATCCGTTATAGACATAAGGAGAAATCTTCTTCACCGACACATAAGTATA
>CASGVX010000038.1 GCA_949346185.1 uncultured Lachnospiraceae bacterium | reverse complement strand
TCGAACCCCCGCACATGGCTCCGGAAACCATTGCTCTATCCACTGAGCTACAGGTGCAGATATGTACCAACCCCATCAAGGCACGGTACAAATATGAAATTAGCATTCTTTGAGAAATCAAATACGCTAACATTAAATAAAACTAACATAACTATACCGTTTTGTCAAGAAGGAAAATGCAAAAGATGCATGAATGATGCATTTCCGATTTGCTATCCCCCAAACTTCCGTCATGATAGTATGTTCTCCAATGTCTCAATCAGTTTGTCAATGTCGATAGGTTTGGCTATATGCCCATTCATCCCGCATTTCAATGCTTCCTGCTTATCCTCCTCAAAAGCATTTGCCGTCATGGCCAAGATGGGTATGGAGGCCAGCTTTCTGTTCTCCAACTTGCGAATCTCCGCAGTCGCCTCATAGCCATTCATCACTGGCATTTGAATATCCATCAAGATTAGCTGGTAATATCCCGGCTCGGATTTTTTCAGCATATCTACGGCAATCTGCCCATTCCCCGCAACCTCCGTGGCAAATCCAGCCTCATTCAGTATGGTTACGGCAATTTCCTGATTCAAGTCTATATCCTCTGCCAATAAAATGCGCCCGGTGTGAATTGCTTTCTTTTCACCACAACCATCAGCCTCCTGCTGGGATTGATTCTTGGAGACAATAGAGCGCAGACAGTTGCTTAATTCAGATAGGAATAAAGGCTTGCTGCAGAATGCTGTCACGCCAGCCTCCTTTGCCTCGTCCTCAATATCCGACCAGTCATACGCCGTCAGGACAATAACCGGCACATCCTCTCCAACCTCCTTTTTTATCCTCCGGGTAACCTCAACCCCATTCATATCCGGCAAAAGCCAGTCAATAATATACACGCAATAACAATCATTCCGAGAAACTGCCTGACGCGTACGCAGCACCGCTTCCTTGCCAGACAGCGTCCACTCCGCCCGCATGCCAATCTGCTGAAGCATGTAGGATACGCTGTCACAGGAATTAAAGTCATCATCCACCACAAGTGCCCGGCAGTTCCGCAGTTCCGGTATGCCATAGGATTCCTTCTTGCCAGACTGCAGGCGGAAAGCAAAGGACACGGTAAACTCTGATCCCACGCCCTGCTCGCTTTTCACTCCAATCGTGCCATTCATCATATCCACAATATTTTTCGTAATCGCCATGCCCAATCCGGTTCCCTGAATGCCGCTGGTAGTGGTATTCTCCTCCCGCTCGAATGGTTCGAAAATATGCTTTACGAACTCTTCGCTCATGCCAATGCCCGAATCCTTGATAATGAACTCGTAATTCCCATACCCCGTCTGCGCCCCAGGCTTTTCCACAATCCTGATGCTAACGGTACCGCCTGCCGCAGTATACTTAATCGCATTGCTGACAAGGTTTAGAAGCACTTGGTTCAGCCGCAGCTTATCGCAATAGATATCTTCGTCCAGAACATCCAGCGCATCAATATACAAGTCCAGCTGCTTGGCACGGATGTCAGCCTGCACAATGTTCCGCAAGCCATTAAGAATGTCTGACAGGCTGCAAGCCTTCTCCTCCAAATGCATCTTGCCGCTCTCGATCCTACTCATATCCAGCACATCGTTAATCAGGCTCAGAAGGTGATTTGCCGATGTCATAATCTTTTTCAGGTATTCGTTCACCTGTTCCTTATTGTCTATATGGGTCACTGCCAATGTGGTAAATCCAACAATGGCATTCATGGGCGTGCGGATATCATGGGACATATTGGAAAGAAAGACGCTTTTCGCCTTATTCGCCCTGTTCGCCTGCATGAGGGCATCCTCAAGCAGATTCTTCTGCTCCATTTCGTTGCGGGTTTCCTCATCCACGCTGCGAATTCCCAGAACGATTCCCTGATCCTCCACCCAGTCCCCGGTGCGCACCGCCTTCATCTGAAAATATCTCATATCTCCATTTATGACGGTGCGATAATTCACATAAAAGGCATCTTTTTCTGCCAGTCCCGCCTTTAGCGCCTCCAGAGAAACCGCCTTCCACAGCATTTCCCTGTCCTCGCCATAGACAAACATTTGTATATACAACTCCATGCTTTCTTCCAGCGAAATCTCACCCGCAAAGACAGAGCCAAAAAAGGCATCTCCCTCGTCTTCCATCCGAATTGGCATGCCAATCCCCGTGTTGAGGTCGAAAAAGCAAACAAGATAATAATCAATGCTCAAGGCATGAACCAGTTCCATCTGATGCCTTTCATTCTTCTTCTCCAATAACTTCTGGGCAGTGCAGTCCAAGAGAAATCTCTGGTAAAACAATTGCCCATTCTCCTCAATAAGCTTGATGTTGCCCATGACATGAAGCAGTTCCCCGTCTTGATGTTGCACACGATACTCCAAGCTGACATTGTCTCCCACTTTCTTCAATTTCTTAATCGCATCCTGAAGCATGACTTTGTCATCCTCCAGAACTGAGGCCGCAACCATATCAAAACCCTGCTCTATCAATTCTTCCTGAGACTGATAGCCCAGTATATTCAAGGCCGCCCTATTGACGCTGAGAATGCGGGATCCATCCACCGTATGGCACAGCATGCCACAATCCATGGTAGTAAAAATCGTCTCCAGATTTTGATTCTTCTGAATAATCTCCTGCTCATAAGCACGCTCCTGAGTCACGTCAATCGCCACGCCCACCGTCCCCATCACGCTGCCGTCAATATCATACAAAGGAGATTTATATGTGGTGAGCAGCCTGGTGCCATCTCCGGTTGCAACCGTCTCCTCTGAAACGAAGGTCCTTCTCTTCGTCATAACCTCCTGCTCAGACTCAATGCAGGCAGGATCATCCTGCTCAACATCCCATATATAGGCATGGCTGCGCCCCTCCACCTGCTCCTTGGACTTATTTACCGTCTTGCAGAAACTATCATTTACCTTTTTATGTATCCCATCTTTGTCCTTATACCAAATCAAATTCGGAACGCCATTAATCGTGGCCTCCAGATAATGGCTCGTCTGCCAAAAATCCTTCTCCCGCTTGAAATTCTGCTGCCATCTCAGAAATCGAAACCTGATTTCCTCCTCCGGCATAGGCATCCGCCATATATCCTGAATCTCTGACATAAGTTCCGCCAAAAGGGGCATCTGCCCCTCCTCTGCCAGCACAATGATTTCAGCCCCCTCTTTTCTGCCGGAAATCAACGCTTGCAGCATCTCCTCCCCATCTCCATCCTGCAAGCCAGCAAAAACCACGTCGGCCTTGGAAGCCATCGCCTCCTCCGGACTGTCGCTCACAGAAAATTCATGGGTAAAATGCTCCAGCGGAGACATTTCCTGCATAATTTCAAGTATTCTGCCATAATGGCCCGTCAAATAGAAATGAACATGACAATGATACATATCTGGCTCCTCCCTATAATTTGCATAGTATTTATCTTGCAGGATACAAAGTTGATCAAAACTGCTTTGAATAACGCAATATCATCCGCACATCCTCACTCTGCCGTTGCAGAAATCGTATGGCTCACTATTATCATAATTTTAACAAGAGCCTTTGACGATGTCAACATGAAAAAACAGGACAAATGACCGCAAATGGCAACCGCAGCCTATGCTATTTTCACTTTTTTCGCCTTGCCACTGCCAGTCAATATTTTGCCTCTGTGGCTTTTATATGCCTTCACCGTAAAGAACTATTTCGTTCCCGGTTTCAGTTTCTTGGCAAAGCTAGTATTTCTATCATCCTTGGAAGCCTTGCCGCTGACAGCGTCAAAGTACATGTTAAATGTCAGTTCGCTGTGCTGCATTTCGGTAGTTCTAACGCAATAAGGACAGCCAGCAATGCCTGCTTTGATTGCATAGCAGACGCCCAGGGCATTCCTGTAAAAATCCTTAGATGGAGACAGCGGCATCCTCTTGAAAAATACGATGGGGCAAAAGCGGATTAATATCCATTATTGTATCAAATGAATCAGAAATAACATAACTCCCGCCCTGACAGCATATACTATCTTCCAAGGGATAAAAATAATTCCAAGCAAATTTATGCATGCGTCTCAAAGTGTGCAGACAGCAGAAAGGCACGTGATCTTCATGAAACAATTAAAGCGTTATGCCCTAATCGGAATATTTTTTGTCATAATAGCAGGATTCCCAGCCCACTTTCTCTACGAATGGACAGGAAAAAACCGGCTCGCAGGACTTTTCACCCCAGTCAATGAATCTGTCTGGGAACATATGAAGCTTCTGTTCTTTCCAATGCTTCTTTACACTATTCCAGCAGTTCGCAAACTGAAAGAGAACTACCCCTGCGCCGCCCCCTCCTTCTGCTTCGGAATCTTGGCAGGCACCGCACTCATACCAATCTTATTTTACGCCTATACCTCCCTCCTAGGCAAAAGCATTCTGCCTCTTGACATCGGCATCTTTGCAGTCAGCAGCCTTATCGCCTTTTATGCCGCCTATCGCCTCACCCTATCCTGCAAATTGGAATCCCAAACCACCTTTTTGTGCATTTCCGTGACCCTCCTAGCCCTATGCTTCCTGCTGTTCACCTATCATCCGCCAGACATGTTCCTTTTTGCCAAAACCCCTGTAACTATTCACAGTCGATGTGAATAGTTACGCCCCCTTCCCGACACGCTTGCACGCTAAAAACCAACTTGTGCTCCACCCCGGCTTATGTTACAATCTAACACAGCAAAGCACCCTCCCGGGCGCACTCGGATGATGCAGGGAAACTTGCACATCCTCACTTTGCCTTCGCGAAAATAAAGCAAAGAGAGGTTTCCCATGAAAAAAAGAATAGAGCAATTCCTTTCCCATCCCGCCATGCAGCTGATAGAAAAAATCGGACAGCGGATCAATGAATGCGCCCTGTCTGCCCACGCGGGGCAGACCGCATTCTTCATCATGCTGTCCTTTTTCCCATTCCTTCTATTTCTTTTTGCCATCCTGCGCCTGACGCCGCTGACAGAGGAAATATTCATCCTCTCCCTGCTCGCCTTCATCCCGGAATCCTTTCATGAATTTTTCCAAGTGCTGATTCACGATATCTATGGAGCCAGCAGCGCGCATGTCCTGTCCCTCACCATCGTCAGCACCATCTGGCTCAGTTCCAAAGCCTTTCTCTCTCTGGTACAGGGGCTGAATGCCATATATCGCCAGCAGGAATCCCGCAATTTCATCATACTGCGGTTGTTTTCCGCACTTTACAGCACAGTTTTCGCCCTGCTCATTATCGCAACCCTAACCTTGCTGGTATTCGGAAACTGGATTCACAGCCATATCCAGCAACAGTTCCCGCTGATTGCCTCCATCACCAAATATATCATCAATTTCCGCATGCTGATAGCCTTCCTAATCCTCTTCCTAGCATTCCTGACGCTATACCGCATCTTGCCAAACTGCAAATGGAAAATCCGGCACCACATCCCTGGCGCCCTCCTAGCCACCCTTGGCTGGCTGCTCTTTTCCTATCTCTATTCCTATTACGTGGATTCCTTCAGCAACTACTCCTCCTTCTATGGGACAATGACCACCATCGCCCTGCTGATGGTTTGGCTCTACGCCTGCATGTACATCCTATTTTTCGGGGGAATGATAAACCGATATTGCCATTCGCGGCCACGCCGTTCCTAGCACAAGCCAATGCCCATCTGTATGCCTCTTATCAATCTTTCGCAAAACAAATCCCAATTACAGCGATATCTCTAACTCCCGCTCACCGCCAGCATCCTCCTCAAAAGTTCCACATAGTCCCGCTCCCTCTTGCGCTTGTCCTGCTCCATGCGAAGCACCTCCTGTCCGGGCACCAACTTCACCTCCTGCACTTCCTCCCGCTGCAGCCTGCAATCCTCTATAGTAAAATTCCTTCTCGCCAGAAAAATGTCAATAAAGCTTCTCCGCTTCTTCACCCGCCCGATATATGTGAGATTCTCTTCCGAAAGGCTAATTCCCACCTCTTCCCTCGTTTCCCGGATGGCTCCCTGAGCACTGCTCTCCCCGGAGAGAACCGCCCCCCCAGTCACGTCCCATTCTCCCGGATGGCTCTGCTTGCTCTCCGAGCGCTTTTGCATCAAGAACAGCCCCTCCGGATTACAGAGATACACATGTACGCAGAGCATGTAATCCCCATCCACAGGGACGCCTCTCTCCATCGTCCGCCCGGTTTTCACGCCATTGCCATCATATACATCCCAGATTTCTTCCATGTTATACCTCATGCCTTCTTCCCGCTGCCTTTTGCTATATTCGCAACCACAATAATTCTGACGATACAGTCCATATTTTTTTGACAATTCGATGGATTTCCCATAGCCGCCCCGCTTTTTAAAATCAGAAGGCAGATAGGGAATCCCATATTCCTCTCCCAAGCGAAGCCCGATTTCATTTAATTTATCCGCATTTTTATGAGGACTGACAGATAGGGTGGTGGTGACATAGTCATACCCATGCTCTTTGGCATAGTTCACCGCTTCCCGCTGCCGCAGCTCATAACAGGCAAAGCACCGCTCTCCCCCCTCGGGAAGCCCCTCCTTCCCTCGAGCTATCTCATAAAACTTTTCCGGCTGATAACGCCCCTCCGCAAAAGAAATAGGATATTTCGCCGGGAGTTCCCGAATCAGGCGTCTCTGCTCCTCCACCCTCTTCTCATACTCCTCCTTGGAAGTGATATTGGGATTATAGTAAAAAATGGTGATAGAAAAATACTCTGCCAGATAACTGAGACAGTAACTGCTGCAGGGAGCACAGCAACTGTGCATCAACAGCGAAGGAACCCTTCCCTCCCCCGTGATGCATACAATCTCCCGATCCAGCAACAATTGGTAATTGACCTTGTTCAATAAATCTTCCTTTCATTCCCCCACTACGGTACAAAGGCCTGAAGCAGATAGCTTTTCTCAATCATCTCTCTGGTAAGCCCAATCTGCGCCCAAGATTCCATGGGGATCAGCCCAAATAAAACCCTGCCCAAGATGAAAAAGAAAATAAACTCCGCCACAAAACCAATGACTGCGCCCCCAAGTTTATTCAGGGTGCCCACTACCGGAATGTAGTCCACCAGTTTCAGCACTCCCACCACGTGGCGAAGCACTGCGAGTGCCACCACGAATATTACGCCAAACAGTAGATAATATGCCATATTTTCTGCCACCAGAGAGATTCCCTCATCCAGCCCGTCCAGGGAGGCTATCTTCTCCCCTGCCCGCTTTTCCAGATAGGGCGCCACCCACTGGCTGCTAACGGTAGCTTTCAACATATTGGCCACCACCCCCGCCAGAATGCCGGCGCCAACCAGAGCTGCCAAATGCCCCGCTTTCATCGCCAGGCCAATCCGCCATCCCCGGCATATGGCCACAAGGAACAGCAGCGCCAGCACAATATCCATTACATTTGCAATATCATACTTCATTGCAATAATACATCTGCCATGTCATATAGACCAGCAGCCTTTCCATGCAGAAACTTTGCAGCCACCACAGAGCCCTTGGCAAACACTTTGCGGGAATATGCCCTGTGGGAGAAGGTCACCACCTCGTCATTTCCCGCAAAAATCACGTCGTGGTCACCCACAATGGTGCCTCCCCGCACGGCGGAGATGCCAAGTTCCTTTTTCCCTCTTGCCTGCCTCACCTGAGAGCGGTCAAACACATACTCGTACCGGCTGTCCATCTCCTCATTGATGGAATCCGCCAGAGCCAGAGCAGTGCCGGAAGGCGCATCCAGCTTCTGATTGTGGTGCTTTTCCACAATCTCAATGTCAAAGCCCTCCTCTGCCAGTTTTCTAGCTGCCTCTTTCACCATCTTAATCAGCAGATTCACGCCCACGGACATGTTGGCAGACCGAAGTACCGCCACCTTTTCCCCGGCTGCCAGAAGTTTCTTCGTCTGCTCATCAGAAAGCCCGGTAGAACACTCCACCAAGGGAATCTGCCTGTCCACCGCATAGGCAATCCTTTCCTCTATCCCATCGGCAGAGGAAAAGTCGATGATTACGTCCGCCGCATCGCCACACTGTCCTATTTCCCTGTACACCGGATATCCGCTCCCGGCATCGCCAAACAGATCGATGCCGGCAACAATCTCCGCATCCACATCCTCTCCCACGATTTCCGCAATCATCTTGCCCATGCGTCCATTGCATCCCACCAAAATAATCTTTGTCATCTCCGAAACCTTCCTATCTCTGTAATTTATGAAAGAACGTTACTATTCCCACGATTACTATTGAACGAATGAAATAGCAACGAAAGGGCACTACCGTCTCTAGCGCCCTTTCCCCCTTAATCTGCCACCGTAATTCCTGCATCCCTCATAGCCTGGCGAAGCACCTTCTTATTGGCATCCTCCATCTCTGTGAGGGGCATCCTCAGGGAACCCACATGGTATCCCATCATATTCATCGCCGCCTTGACAGGAATGGGATTCACCTCGCTGAAAAGAGCATGAATCAAAGGAATATATTTTAATTGCAATGCCCTGCTGCCCTCCATGTCTCCTGAAAGCATCTTCTCCACCATATCGTGGGTATCCCGGGGCGCCACATGGGAGAGGACGGAAATCACGCCCTTGCCCCCCAGAGCCACAATAGGCACAATCTGGTCATCATTGCCGGAATATATGTCAATGTCCCCCTGAGCCATGGAAAGCATGGTCGCCACCTGCGACAAATCCCCGGAGGCCTCCTTCACGCCAAGGATATTGTCCACATCCCTCACCAAATCCACAATCGTTTTTGGCTGGATATTGACGCCGGTGCGCCCCTGAATATTGTACAGCAGCATGGGAATATCCACCTGCTTCGCAATCTCCGTAAAATGCGCCTTCAAGCCATTCTGCGTCGCCTTATTATAGTAAGGGGAAACCACCAGAATGCCATCGGCTCCTGCCGTCTGCGCTTCCTTGGACAGGTACGCTGCCGTCTTCGTGCAGTTAGATCCAGTCCCTGCAATCACAGGAACCCGCTTCTTCACCATCCCCACGCAAGCCTTAATCGTCTCAATATGCTCCTCATGGGTCATGGTGGATGCCTCTCCCGTAGTGCCGCACACCACGATGGCATCCGTGCCGCCTGCAATCTGGTCATTCACAATGCGCTCCATCTCGCCATAATCAATCTCGCCTTGCTCTGTCATAGGCGTAATGAGTGCCACTGCTGCCCCTGTAAATATTGACATATTCTCTCCTCCTTGTATCTTCTTAGAAGCCACATGAACCGCCGCCCCCTCCGCGGCCAGCGGCATACAGCCTCCTATCTTTCATTATATGCATACTTCCATTATCGGTTATTATCCGGGATACTATTCCCTATCCTTCTCCAAATCAATCCGGGAGATAATATCTGCCTGCTGGGCAATGGCTCCCGGCAGCTCCCATCCGGTGAGCACCAGCCTGCTGTAATCCTCCTTGAAGGAAACCAGCTGGAGTATCTCCTCCTCAGAGACAATGTCCAAGTCAATCAGCCCCAGCACCTCGTCCAACACCAGCACGTCGCACTCCCCGGTGTCAATCACCTTCTTGGCAAAATTAAAGCCATTGCGGATATTCTGCCTCTCTTCTTTCTGCTGCGCCGCAGACAATTCCTTATAAAAGCCATCCGACTTCTCAAAGCGAAACAGCTTGATATCCGGTTCCAGCCTTTCTAGGAAATTCAATTCTTCCGCATCCTTCCCCTTCAAAAACTGAATGATAATGACCCGCTGCCCCAGACTGGCAGCCCGAATGCACTGGCCTACCGCCGCAGATGTCTTTCCCTTTCCCTGGCCGTAGAATACCTGCACAACTCTCTGTTCCATCTCAAATCCTCCCGCAATGCCTCTATCCCGCTTTTCCCAATGAATAAGTTGAAAAAATGGCTAGAAGCACATAACTCTCGCAATGCTAACTCTAGCCATTCTATCACATATCTTATAAAAAATCCATCCCTATTTCTCTGTTTCGATACATTCCAGCTTGCTCACCGAAACTTCATAAGCCACCCGCTTCTCATACTTGTCATCCTCAACCTTCTTCTGGTACTCCCGGCTCTGGATGCGCCCCCACAGCTGAATATGGGTACCCACCTGGAACTGGTCTGCAAATCTGGCATTCCTGCCCCAGCAGATGCACGGAATATAGTCCGACTTTCCGTAAGGCCTGTTTACCGCTAGGAGAACGTCGGCAATCTCCCTACCCAAAGGCGTTTTCCGATATACGGGATGCTTGCACACATATCCATCCAAAAAGATGTGATTGGGATTCTGATCGTCCTCCTCACCCTCGAGAAAGCTCACCTCTCTGGCAAACACTGACAGCACCAGACGATTCTTGTTCTCCTCATGGCGATTGTATGACCGGAACTGGCCAATAGCCTGCATGGTGCATCCCCTATAATCGTTCTTCACATCCATCAGCCGCTCGGATACCATTACCGGAATCACGTCAAAGGAATTGCTCAGGCGGCACACCGCTATGTTCACCATAAAGAAATGCTCTCCATAGACCTCATGGCTGAATACGAATTCGCTCACGACCTCCCCCGCAATAGTAACCTGGTTGTTTGTAAATACTTTATCCAACATATGTTTCCTCCCTTTTTCGATAAGAGCCTTATTGACAATATTCTCTGCTGTCTGCTCTCTCCGTATTTTTGTTTAATAAATTATACTTTGACAATGAACATTTTAGAACAAAAATACGGCAAGGGGAACATTCACTCTAAAACAAAATTCGGAACAAAAATACTTATTTCGGATGATGCTGTCATCCTCTAAAAAATCTCTCTCTGCTTCGACCTGCTTCTTCACATCCCCTTTTCCCGGCATGGCGCGAGAAAGCACCATGCCGGCACACACTGTATCCCTATTCTCTGAACTATCATCTAAGTAACATCAACTAACTGCTATCATTTTCTAAATGCACCTTCATTAAAGATCTCATTCGAATCACTCTTACAAGCCACGATTCATAAAATAATTGCTATCGCTAATCCATTAGAAATGCCCTCTTGCCAATGCTCCTCCCTTTCCAGCGCACTGGCAGCACTTGCCTCTCAAATAAGATGTTATCATTCGTATATTTATTCTATATTATATCTCTTCAGTGATGTCACTATACCAAATACGGTACTTTTTCTAAGGTTCCTTGTGTATGGGATCTAAACAAACTGTTTATTTCTCCTGCAAAGTCATCATCATAGGTGGAATCAACTGTTTTTTCCGGGAAACTACGCCATCCAGCAGGATTTTCTCCGCATCCTTGGGCAGATGGAATGCCTCCACCACCATCTCTTTGGCATCCTCCCCCGCATATAGGAGTTCCGTGCTTCCCCGCATAATATCTGTCAGCATAAAGTAAATCATGGAGATTCCATGATCCTCCATCGCCTTCTTCAAATATGGGTTCAGACGGTCCTTGATTGCCTCCAGTTCTCCCGCATCCATGGAGTTAATCTGTCCCACGCCGAAGGTGGTGCCCCCCACTTCAAACTTCTTGAAATCCTGATAGAAAATCTCCTCGGAGGACTTGGCA